>JALZOQ010000376.1 GCA_030913835.1 Actinomycetota bacterium
GATGCCCATCACCTCGCCGGTCGAGCGCATCTCCGGCCCCAGCACCGGGTCGCTGCCCGGGAAGCGCGCGAACGGGAGGACCGCCGCCTTCACGGAGACCTGTCCCGGGGCCAGGCCCTTGGGCAGGGCCAAGGAGGACAGCTCGGCGCCGGCGGCGAGCGCGCACGCGGCCTCGACGAGGTTGACCCCGATCGCCTTCGAGGCGAAGGGCACGGTCCGTGAGGCGCGCGGGTTGGCCTCGAGCACGAACACATCTGCGCCCGACACGGCCAGCTGGACGTTGAGCAGGCCGACGACGCCGAGCGCCGGGGCCAGCTGCTCCACGATGCGGTTGATCTCGGCTGCGGCATCGGGCGTCAGCGACGGCGCCGGCAGCACGCAGGCGGAGTCGCCGGAGTGGACGCCGGCCTCCTCGACGTGCTGCATCACGGCCGCGACGTAGGTGTTCGTGCCGTCGGAGAGCGCGTCGACGTCGATCTCGATCGCGTTCTCGACGAAGCGGTCGACGAGCACCGGCCCGTAGAGCTGCTTCTCGAGCGCGTCCCGCACCTCGTCCTCGTCGTGGCAGATGCGCATCGCACGGCCGCCGAGCACGTACGAGGGCCGGATCAGCACCGGGAAGCCGATCCGCTCGGCGGCGGCCTGCGCTTCCGCAACGCTCTCCACGATCGCCCACTCGGGGCAGCGGATCCCGATCTCCGCGAGCAGCGCGCCGAAGCGCTCGCGATCCTCCGCGAGGTCGACCGCGTCGAACGGCGTACCCATGATCCGGTACCCGGCCTCTTCGAGCGCCCGCGCGAGCTTGAGGGGCGTCTGGCCGCCGAACTGGATCGCGACGCCGACCGGGTTCTCCCGCTTGCAGATCGCCAGCACCGACTCGACGTCGAGCGGCTCGAAGTAGAGCCGGTCGGACGTGTCGTAGTCGGTCGAGACCGTCTCGGGGTTGCAGTTGACCATCACGGCCTCGAACCCGAGCACTCGGAAGGCCTGCGCGGCGTGCACGCAGCAATAGTCGAACTCGATCCCCTGGCCGATGCGGTTGGGACCCGAGCCGAGGATCACGACGGTGGGCTTGTCGCCGGGCGGAGCCTCCTCGGCCTCGCCCCATGTCGAGTAGTAGTAGTTCGAGCGCGCCTCGACCTCGCCCGCGCAGGAGTCGACGCGGCGATACACGGGCCGCACGCCGCAGGCACCGCGCCGTCGACGGGCCTCGTCCTCGGTCGCGCCGGCGGCCGCTGCGATCTCGGCGTCGGAGATCCCAAGCCGCTTCAGGCGCACCCAGTCGTCGGCGACAAGGTCGTCCAGCGAGTCGATCGAGAACAGCGCCTCCTGGATGCGGAAGATCTCGTCCTCGAACCACGGATGGACGCCGTCGGGCACGTCGGCGAGGGTCGCCCAGGGCGTCACGGCCCCACGGTCGAGCTCGCGAGAGCGCATCGCCTTCATGAACGCCTCGGCGAAGCTGCGGCCGATCCCCATCGTCTCCCCGACTGACTTCATTTGCGTGCCGAGCGTGCGGTCGGCTCCGGGGAACTTCTCGAACGCGAAGCGCGGGAACTTGACGACGACGTAGTCGAGCGTGGGCTCAAAGCTCGCCGGCGTCGTCCCGGTCAGGTCGTTCGGGATCTCGTCGAGCGTGTAGCCGACCGCGAGCTTCGCCGCGACCTTCGCGATCGGATAGCCGGTCGCCTTCGAGGCGAGCGCGGACGAGCGGGAGACGCGCGGGTTCATCTCGATCACGCGCAGGTCCCCGGTCTCGCGGCTGCGTGCAAACTGGATGTTCGATCCGCCGGTCTCGACGCCGACGGCGCGGATGACCGCGGCCGCCGCGTCGCGGAGCTCCTGATAGGCCTGGTCGGAGAGCGTCATCTGCGGTGCGACCGTGACGGAGTCGCCAGTGTGGACGCCCATCGGATCGAGGTTCTCGATCGAGCAGACGATCACCACGTTGTCGTTCTGGTCGCGGACGACCTCGAGCTCGAACTCGTCCCAGCCGCGCACCGATTCCTCCACGAGCACCTGGTTGATCGGGCTCTCCGCGAGCCCTCGCTCGACCTGGCGGCGCAGCTGGTCGGGCGTCTCCGCGAAGCCGCCGCCGTGGCCGCCGAGTGTGAAAGCGGGACGCACGACCGCGGGAGCCCCCACGCCGGCAAGGTCGTCGAGGGTGTTGACGATGCGGGAGTCCGGGACCTGCAGGCCGACGCCGCGGACGGCCTCCCGGAAGAGCTCGCGGTCCTCGGCGCGGCGG
>JALZOQ010000387.1 GCA_030913835.1 Actinomycetota bacterium
CTGCTGTCCGGCGCGGTCACGGTGGTCGAGCGGTCGCGCGGCGCGTTCTCCTCGACGCCTACGCCGCCCGCGCCGCCGCCTGCCCAGACGGTGAAGTGCACCTGGAACGCGCGAGTCTTGCCGCTTCCGTCCCGCAGCGTTCCCGCAAGGGTGTGCGCACCGAGGCCGAGCGTCCCGACGGGGTAGGTCGCCTGTGCGCCGGAAAGGATCGGGGCGACGACGCCGGCACCGTCGAGCGTCGCGCCGTCGATGGCGGCGAGCGCCTCGCTCGCGACGAGCACGATCGCGTCGGCCGTCGCGACGACCGCGCCGTCGGCCGGCGTGGACGAAACGATCCGCGGAGCGCCGTTGTCGATCCGGATCCCGGAGCGGACACTGGTCCCCTCGTTGCCGAGGGCGTCCGCCGCGACCGCGCGGAGGTCGTACAGGCCGTCTGCCACCCCAGTCGTGTCGAAGCTCCCGCTCCAGGGCGCGCCCAGGTCGGTGGAGATCGCAGTCCAGTTGCTGGCTCCGGCCGGCGAGCGCTCGAACGTCACGCGCGCGGCGGGTGAGCCGCTCGTCGTCGCGGTCAGCGTGACGGCGCCGGAGAGCGTGGCACTGCCCGGATCGTCGAGGACGACGATTGGCGCCGTCGAGTCGATCGACACCGTCACGGCAGCGGTGGTCGTGACGTTGCCGGCGGCGTCGGTCGCGACGACCCGCAAGTCGTAGCTGCCGGTCGCGAGCGTCGTCGCGTCCCAGCTGACCGCGTACGGCGCCGAGTTGTCGTCCGCGATGTCGTTGAAACCGCCGCCGCCCGTCGGCCGGAACTGGAAGCGCACCGAGGCGACACCGGAGGTCGAGTCGGAGGCAGCGGCCGTGAGCTGGACGGCAGGGCCGCCGATCGTCGCGCCGGCGTTCGGGCTCGTGAGCGAGGCGGCCGGAGCAGCGTTGTCGACGCGCGTCGTCACGATCGCGCTGGTTCCGACGTGACCGGACTGGTCGGTCGCGACCGCGCGCAGGTCGTAGCTGCCGTCGACGAGGAGCGTGGAGTCGAAGGAAACGGAGAACGGCGCGGAGGTCGGGCTGCCGATCGTCGTCCAGGTGTTCCCGCCGGCGGGGCTGCGCTGGATGTCGACGCGCACGGTGTCGCCGTCGGAGCTCGCGTTCAGCGTGACGTTGCCGGAGACGCCGGGGCCGGGATTGCCGAGGCTCGGGCTCGGCCCGTTGTTGTCGATCGTGACTCCGCTCGAGCCCGACGTCGTGGAGTTGCCCGCGATGTCGGTGACGACGACCTGCAGGGTCGCGCCGCCGTCGGAATGGCCGGTGGTGTCCCAGGTCGTCCGGAACGGCGGGCTGCTCACGCTCGCGAGCGACTGGCCGTCGACGAGGAACTCGACCGACGCGATCGGGTTGTCGTCGCCCGCGGTCGCCGCGAAGGTCACGTTGCCCGAGATCAGCGAGCCCGCCCCGGGTGCCCCGACGCCTGCGACCGGAGCCGTGTTGTCGATCACTCTCGAGTCGAGGTAGGTGATGGTCGAGTTGCCCGCGTTGTTCTCGATCACGACGCGGAGGTCGTAGGCGCCGTCGGCGACCGCGGTCGTGTTCCAGCCGACGCTGTACGGCGGCGTGGTGTCGATCTCGATCGTCTGCCACGTGCCGGGCGGCGGCGAGGTGCGGGGCGCGCCCTCGTCGGCGTACTCGAAGGTGACCGACTTGATCCCGGAGAGCGACGCGCCGGGGGTGGCGCTCAGCGTCTCGGTGCCGGTCAGGTAGTCGTCGGCCGAGCAGTCCGGGCAAACGGGAGGAGTCGCGTCGATCTCGACCGTGGTGGACTTCGTCGCCTCGATGTTCCCGGCGACGTCCGCCGAGAAGTACGAGATCGTGTGCGTGCCGTCGTTGGAGCCGTCAGCGGGCGCCGCGATCGTGACGCTCGAGCCGGCCTGGAAGCCTCCGCCGTCCACTGAGTACTCGGTCACCGAGACGCCGGAGCCCGAGTCGCTCGCGGAGAGGCTGACCGTCACGTCGGAGGACTGGTAGTCGGCCGGCGCGTTGTCGCTCGTCGAGGGCGCGGTGTTGTCGACCCGGCGACCGCTGACGGGGGACGAGATCGTCGTGTTGCCCGCGCGGTCGGTCGCGACGACGTGGATGTCGTAGACGCCGTCGGCGACGGACGTCGTGCTCCAGTTGTCGGCGACGGGCGTCCAGCTCCCGCCGGACGAGATCTCGTAGCCCACGTTCGCGATGCCGGAGGCGTCCGCTCCCGGATCGGCCG
>JALZOQ010000415.1 GCA_030913835.1 Actinomycetota bacterium
CCGCGCGTGGACGGCGTCGGCATGACGCCGCCGGTCTGATGGAGGAGCCTCGCCGTCCCTGGGAGGACGTCCGCCCCGACGAGCCCCACGTCTGGCGCACGCTCGGCTACCGGCGGCTCGCCTCCGAGCCCGGGTACACGGTGATCGAGTGGGATGCGCCCGCGGAGTTCGCGTTCCCGGCCGCCTCCGGGCCGATCGTCCACGGCGGCATGGTCGCGACGCTCCTCGACACGGCGATGGGCGGTGCGTGCTGGACGGTGCTCGACGACGGCGAGACCTTCCTCACCGCCGATCTGCGCGTCGAGTTCTTCCGCTCGGCGCGGCCGGGCACCCTGCGCGCGGAGGGGCGTGTGCTGCACCGAACGAAGCGCGTCGCCTTTTGCGGCGCGGATCTCCAGGACGCCGAGGGTACGACGGTCGCTAGTGCCCGCTGCACGCAGATCTTCCGCTCGACCCGCTGAGCTTCAGGCGACGCGGACGAGCTGCTTGCCCTGGTTTTCGCCGCGGAGCATGCGGAGGAACGCTTCCGGAGCGTTCTCGATCCCTTCCACGACGTCTTCCTTGTAGCGGATGCGCCCCTCCGCGACCCACGCGGCCAGACGCGGGAGCGCCTCGCCGAAGCGGTGGGCATAGTCGTAGATCAGGAAGCCCTGCATCCGCGCGCGATAGACGACCAGGAGTCCTGGATGGAAGGTCGGCTCGGGGTGCTCGAGGTTGTACTGCGAGACCTGGCCGCAGATCGCGATCCGTGCGCCGACGTTGAGCCTCGCGTGGACGGCCTGCGAGATTTCGCCGCCGACGTTGTCGAAATACGCGTCCACACCGTCGGGGCACGCCTGCTTGAGCTCGGCGCGAACGTCGTCCGCCTTGTAGTCGATCGCGGCGTCGAAGCCGTAGAAGTCCGTGAGATCCGCCTTCTTCTCGGGGCCTCCGGCGATTCCCACGGCGCGGCAGCCGGCGATCTTCGCGAGCTGTCCGACGACCTGGCCGACCGCGCCCGCCGCGCCCGAGACGACCACCGTGTCGCCTGGTCGCGGCTCGCAGACGTCGAAGAGCCCGAAATAGGCGGTGAGCCCGTTCGTCCCGAGGACGTGCAGGGCCATCTGAGGGGGCATGCCCTCGGGAAGCTTCCGCAGCGAGCCGGCTCGCGCCGCCGCGTACTCCTGCCAGCCGAGCGTCCCGACGACGAGGTCACCGGTCTCGTAGCGCGGGTCGTTGCTCTCGGCGACCTCGCCGACCGACTGCGCCGTCATCACCTCGCCGACCTCGACCGGCTTCGCGTACGACCGCGCGGTGCTCATGCGGCCGCGCTGGTACGGGTCCACCGACGTCCAGAGGACACGGACGAGCACCTCGCCCGGGCCTGGCTCGGGCACCGGCGACTCGACAAGCTCGAAGTTCTCCTCGGAAGGAAACCCGGTCGGGCGCGAAGCCAGCGTCACGGCACGATTTACTGGAACCGCCAGCCGTCCCCGCTTTCGAACGCCTTTAGGATCCGCCGGGACACGACCATCCGGTGCACCTCGTCAGGCCCGTCGTAGATCCGTGCCGCGCGCGCTGCGGTGTACATCGCTGCGAGGGGGGTCTCGTCGGTCAGCCCGCGCGCGCCGTGCGTCTGGATCGCGCGGTCGATCACCTCGCCGAGGACCCGGGCCGCGTAGAACTTGATCACCGAGACCTCGACGCGCGCCTCGTCGCCTTCGTCAATCTTGCGCGCCGCGTCGAGCGTCATCAGCCGGCACGCGTGGATCTCGGCGGCCGAGTCTGCGATCCAGTTCTGGATCGTCTGCTTGTCGGCGAGCCGCGAGCCAAACGCCTCGCGCTCGAGCGCGTACGTGCACATGAGCTCGAACGCGCGCTGCATCTGGCCGAGCCAGCGCATGACGTGATGGATCCGCCCGGGCCCGAGGCGCTTCTGCGCGATGCGGAAGCCGTCGCCGGGCTCGCCGAGGACGTTCTCCACGGGGACGCGCACGCCGGTGTAGCGCACCTCGCAGTGGGTCGACCAGCCGTGTCCCTCGTGGCCGAGGACCGGGATCGGACGCACGACCTCGAAGCCCGGCGTGTCGGAGGGCACGATGATCTGGCTCATCCGGCTGTGCGGCGGCGCCTCCGGGTCGGTGACCGCCATCACGATCCCGAAGGCCGCTCCCTGCGCGCTCGATGAGAACCACTTGTGGCCGTCGATCACCAACTCGTCGCCCTCGCGGCGCGCCGTCGTCCGCAGCGTGGTCGGGTCCGAGCCCGACACCTCGGGCTCAGTCATCGAGAAGAACGAGCGGATCTCGCCGGCGACGAGCGGACGCAGCCAGCGCTCCTTCTGCTCGTCCGTTCCGAACAGGTGCAGGATCTCGGCGTTCCCCGCGTCGGGGGCCTGACACCCGAAGACGAGCTGGGCCGGGATCGAGCGGCCGATCTCCTCGTTCAGGTGCGCGTAGGCGAGAAAGCCCGTGCCGGTGCCGCCCGCGTCCGGAGGGACGTGCGGCGCCCAGAGCCCTTCCGACTTCGCGCGTGCCTGCAGTTCGGCGACGAGCGCGTCGTCGTCCTCGAGCCGCCCCTCGACCGGA
Organism: Actinomycetota bacterium; assembly: GCA_030913835.1. Taxonomy (GTDB): domain Bacteria; phylum Actinomycetota; class Thermoleophilia; order Gaiellales; family Gaiellaceae; genus UBA5186. The sequence goes on from JALZOQ010000415.1 coordinate 2,568, forward strand.
TAGACGTGCTCCTCCATGAAGGCGCGGTACTTTGCGCGCAGATCCGCAAGGTCTTGCGTTGGCGCTAGGTCGGCAATCGCCACGGCTTTAGTGTCTCACCAATGCGTCTTGGCTACTACATGGGCTACGCGCCCCCGGGGACGAATCCGCTGGAGCTGATCGAGCTGGCGCAGGAGGCCGAGCGGCTGGGCTTCGACTCCGCGTGGGCGGCCGAGGCCTGGGGGACGGACGCGGTGACCGTCCTCTCCTGGCTCGCCGCGACCACGACGAAGATCAAGATCGGCTCGGCGATCATGCAGCTTCCAGGCCGCTCGCCGGCGAACGCCGCCATGACCGCCGCGACGCTGGATCTGCTCTCGGGCGGCCGCTTCCTGCTCGGGCTCGGCACCTCCGGCCCACAGGTCGTCGAGGGCTGGCACGGCGAGGCGTGGGGGAAGCCGCTCGGCAAGACGCGCGAGTACGTCGACATCGTGCGCTCGATCCTCCGGCGCGAGACGCTCGAGCACCATGGCGAGCACTACGACATCCCGTACACGGGCGAGGGCGCGACGGGACTCGGCAAGCCCCTGAAGCTGATGATGCGCCCCCTGCGCGCGGACATCCCCATCTACATCGCCGCGCTCGGGCCGAAGAACGTCGAGCTTGCCTTCGAGATCGCGGACGGCTGGATCCCGATCTTCTTCTCGCCCGAGCGCGCCCGCGACGCATTCGGCTTCGACGCCCGCAACGGCTTCGACATCTCGCCTTCCGCCCACGTGGTCGTGACCGACGACGTCGAGGCGGGACGCGACTTCGTCAGGCCGATCCTGGGCCTCTACATCGGCGGGATGGGCGCGCGCGGGAAGAACTTCTACAACACGCTCGTGCGCCGCTACGGCTACGAGGCCGAGGCAGAGAAGATCCAGCAGCTGTACCTGGACGGCAAGCAGCGTGAGGCGATCGCCGCGGTGCCGGACGCGCTCGTCGACGACGTCGCGCTCGTCGGCCCGCGCGAACGGATCGCCGACCGGCTCGACGCCTGGCGCGAGTCGGGGGCGACGACGCTCCTCTGCTCGACGCACGACGTGAATGCGCTGCGGACGATGGCGGAGCTGGTGCTTTGACGAAGGCGCTCGAGCTTTTCGACCTCTCCGGAAAGACCGCGATCGTCACGGGCGGCGGCACCGGAATCGGCCGGCAGATGGCGGAAGGGCTCGCGGAGGCCGGCGCCAACCTCGTCCTCTGCGCCCGCCGCGTCGAGCGCTGCGAGGTCGCCGCAGAGGAGCTCGCGCAGCTCGGCGTGCGCACGCTCGCGCTCGCGTGCGACGTGCGCGACCCGGAGCAGGTCCGTTCTGTTGTCGCGCGCGCGCGAGAGGAGCTCGGCTCGGTGGACGTCCTCGTCAACAACGCCGGCACGGTCTGGGGCGCGCCGCCGGAGGACATGCCGCTCGAGGGCTGGCAGAAGGTCGTGGACGTCAACCTGACGGGCGTGTTCCTCTTCGCGCAGGCGGCGGGCCGCGCGATGATCGAGGCCGGCAACGGCGGCTCGATCG
>JALZOQ010000435.1 GCA_030913835.1 Actinomycetota bacterium
GCGCGCGGTGAAGGGCTTCGTCAGCTCGGTCGTGCCAAGCTCGTTCGTGGCGGTGACCTTGAAGACGTAGCGACCGCCATAGGCGCGCGCGCCGCTTTCCCGGCGTCCGTTCCATCGGTAAGAGAGCGTTCCCGGCTGCCGGGTCGCTCCGCGGGCGAGCCTGCGTACGACGATGCCGGTCGCGGTCTGGACGGTCACGTTGACCTTGGCCGAGCGGGCGAGCGCGAAGGCGCCGCGAACCCCTGCGCGCACGGTCGTCGACGTCGTGTTGAGCGCAAGGTTTCCGAGCGTCTGGTTGAGCGCGAAGATGCGGTCGGCGGTGGAGCGCTGGCCGGTGCTGTCGGTCGCAGTCACGTTGAAGCGCCACCTCCCCTCTGGCTCGAGCGCGCCGTCGGCGCGCATGCCCGCCCACGCGAACGTGTACGTTCCGGGCGCGCGATCGCCCACGTCGACCGGCCTGGCCACCCCGTCGGGCCCGATCAAGCTCGCGCTCACGTTCGCCTGCCGCACGAGCTTGTATGAGAGCGTCTGCTTCTCGCCCACTGCGTCTCCGTTCGGAGAGACGACGGTGGTCGCGGGCGGCGGCGAATAGACGCCGTAGTACGTGATCAGGAGCGACTCGGCAACGGGCCGCTCGACTGGGTCGGACGGCCGGTTGAGGAGCACCCCGTCGAAGGCCATCGTCGTCGACCCGCCCCCGTCGAGGCCTGACGCGGTGACGCAGCCGAGACGCATCATCGTCAGCGCGAGCTCGAAGTTGGTCATGCCGACGCTGTAGCCCGGCTGGCGGCCGTCGACGGCGACGAGGATGACCCGCCCGTCGGCGCGCTGACCGACCGCGGTCCGCGGATTGCGTGGCGCGAGCTGGCTCGGGGTGAAGCCCTCATTGGCCCGGAAGACGGGCTTTCCGGCCCGAATCAGGACGGGTCCGCCGCCGATCGCGTCGATCACCGTGCTCCAGTCCACGTTGAACGTCAGCCGCACGCCGACGGCTGTCCCCACGGGAGCCTCGGCGAGAAGCCTCGCCGCGCTGGAGCCGCGCGCGACCAGCACCGCGCCGCCGGCCGGGATCGGCGTGTTACCGCGCTGCTTGAGCTCGACGACCGTCCCGGCGAGGTCGATGTTCGGGCGCGCGTCGGGGAAACCGGAGAGCACGGCCTCGGTCGTGTCACCGAAGCCCGGTGTCGTCAAGCCCCACGAGCGCGTGTAGAGCGAGACGCCGTTCGTCCCGGGCGGCTGGTTGAAGTTCAGGGCTCGGCGCTGGCCCGTGCCGCGCCAGTAGCCGATGTAACGCGCGCGGTCGACCCTGATCGTCCCGTCGGCCGTGATCGCGGTCGACGAGCGGTCCTTGCTCGGAGGGCTGTCGAGCACGCCGTTCCGCATCAGCACCCCAGTCGGATGGCCGTCCCTCCAGTTGAAGAGATCGCCGTTCACACCGGCGACGGTCGCGCCGGCGGAGACGCGCTTCTGCATCGAGGTCACGGTCTCGCGGCCGACGATCAGGTCGTTCGAGAGCACAGGCTTCAGCCCGTAGAGCCCGCCGGGACGAGGCGCGTTCAGGACGTGGATCACAACCGGCCCGTGCGGCGTGAACTGGACGTCGCGCGTGTACGACACTCCCGGCATCAGCAGCGAGCGGTCATCCTGGGCGCCCGCGGCTGCCGGTGCGGCGAGCGCGAGCAACACGACGATGGCGGCGCAGCGACGCATGACCCCGCGCCAAGGTAGCCGACAAACCGGCTGGAAACGCTGGGATTTACATGATTCGTACTTAGCTGAGGAAGAATGGCGGGTTGTCGAGAACAGCGTCGGCCACGATCGCGATCACGTAGCCGGCGATGAGCAGCAGGCCCGTCACGAGGTGCAGCTGGATGTTCTTCCCCATCGCGGGCATGAGCGCGTATGGCTGCTCGTACGACTCGCGCAGCGCGCGCCGGACCGGGAGCGCCAGCGGCAAAGCGAGCAGGGCCAGGAGCGTCGGGCGCGCGGTCAGGCCGGTGATCGCGAAGACGGCGATGAGGGCGAACGTGAGCGCCACGGCGGCGTCGTAGCCGCGGACGACCGTCTCCTTGGAGAACCGCACCGGGAGCGTGCGCTTCCCGGACGCCGCGTCGGCCGGGCGATCGGGAATCTCGTTCACGTACAGGATGAGCGCGATCAGGATCGCGACAGGGAGCGAGGCGAGCAGCGGCTCCAGCGCGTACTCCTGTGCCTGCACGAAGTAGGCGCCGAGCGCCATGATCGGGCCGAATCCGACCGCGACGGCGATCTCTCCGAGTCCGCGATGCACGAGCCGCAGCGGGGGCGCCGTGTAGAAGACGCCGATCAAAGCGCCGGCGACGCCGACCCAGAGCAAATCCCATCCGCGCAAGCCGGCGAGCAGCACGCCGATCCCGATTCCGACGGCGTAGAAGGCGATCCCGAGGAGCACCATCGAGCGCATCCGGACGAGGCCGTAGTGGATCACGCGCGAGCCCCCGCTGAACTGCGTGGGATTGACGTTCGCGGCGTCGGCTCCGCTGCTCGTGTCGAACACGTCGTTGAAGACGTTGATGCCGAGGTGAATCGCCGCGCCGCCCACGACGGTGAGCAGCGCCGCCCACCAGTTGAAGGTGTCCCGGTACGCGGCGATCGCGATCCCGAGCAGCACCGGCACGAACGTCGCCGAGAGGAAGGGCAGTCGAGTCGCCCGGAGGAACAGCCAGCCGAACGAGAGCTTCGGCCGCACCTCGCGGCCGGTCTCCGCCGACAGCGCCTCGAAATACCGTCGCGCCTGCGGGACGGCGCGCTCGTTGAGCTCGAAGAAGGGCATCTCCTGCTCGTCCCAGCCGAGGACGCGCTCGGGCGAGAGCACGAGCTCGCCGTCTGCCCGCCGGAGCTTGCCCCAGAGCGACACGTACCTGCGCTCGTCGTAGCCGACGCCGGGCTGCGGCCGGATGTGGCTGAAGACGACGTTCACCTGCTCGTCCTCGGGCGGCTGCACCTCGTCGCCTGCGACGGCGCGCAGCGTCACCACGCCGCGGTCGGGGTCGGCGCGGAACTCGGTGGCGACCGACAACGGGTAGCCGTCGTCGTCGACGAACGCGATCACCGCGTGCTCGAAGCGCTCGCCCAGCCCTGCGAGCAGCTCGGGCGACGGCTTCAAACCGCGGCTCCCGTGAGCTCGAAGACCTGCGGCGGGCTGTCCGTGCGGCCGTCCACCCACAGGAACGCCCGCCGAGGCACGATCTCGATCACGGCGCGCTCGAAGAAGAGGGGCAGCGCCACGCGCTTGCCGAGGAAGAAATCGATCGCGGGCTCCTTCTTCCGCCACAGGGGCAGCACGCGCTCCCACCCGGCGTGCAGGTCGGCGTCATCCACGCGAGCGTCGCCCTGGATCGTCGCCCTCCGGAAGGGATCGACGTCCACCGCGACGGGATCGCTGATCGACAGCGAGACCTTCGGGTTCGCCTTGATGTGCTCGAGCTTCTTCGAGAACAAGACGCTCGATGTCAGGTAGATCAGCTCGCCGTCGTAGAACGGGATCAGCGGGTGCGTGACGAGGCCGCCGTCGGGATCGACGACGGTGAGCTCGCCCACGAGAGCGGAGTCGAGGAGCTCTTCGATCGGCTCGGGAAGGACGCCCACGGTGCGGACGATACCGCGCTAGCGCTCGCGGTCGATCACAAGGTGCGTGAGGGCTTCGAGCTCTGTTCTGCGCGGGCCGCCTTCGAGGCACGCCCTGGCCTGCCGGGCGTAGTCGAGCGCGACCTCGCGCGCCCGGTCGTTTTTTATTTTATCCGCGACCCGCACGAGAAG
>JALZOQ010000456.1 GCA_030913835.1 Actinomycetota bacterium
GAGCGTGGCGATCGAGAAGGAGCGGAGCTTCGCCATCCTGGCGAACATCGCCGATGGCATCGTGGCCGTCGACCGCCAAGGCGAGGTCGTCCTCTGGAACGCAGCCGCGGAGCAGATCACGGGCATCCCCCAGGCCGAGGCGCTCGGCCGCACGCCGCTCCAGGTGCTCGGACGCACGTTGGAGTCGGAGGGAGACTCGCCCGCCGGAGATCGGCTGGTCTCGATCCAGCGAAGCGGGGAAGACGCCTGGCTCTCGATCACCGAGGCGATCATGCGCGATCCCGCCGGCGTGGTTTCCGGTCGGATCTTCGCTTTCCGCGACATCTCCGCGGACCGCTTCGTCGAGCAGATGAAGTCCGACTTCGTCTCGACTGTCTCGCACGAGCTGCGCATGCCACTGACCTCGATCTACGGCTTCGCTGAGACGCTCCTCAGGCAGGACGTCCAGTTCGGCGAGGAGGAGCGCGAGACGTTCCTCCGCTACATCGCGTCCGAGGCCGAACGCCTGACGGGGATCGTGGACGCGCTCCTCAACGTCGCGCGGCTCGACACGGGCGACCTGCACGTCAACATCACGCCGGTCGACGTTCGTTCCGTCCTCTCCGAGGTGGCCTCCAGCGCGGAAGCAGGCAGCGTGAACGGCCACAGCTTCGTCGTCGACCTGCCGGCGGAGCCGCTCCGCGCCGAGGCCGATCCGGACAAGCTGCGCCAAATCGTGTCGCAACTCGTCGACAACGCCCTGAAATACTCCCCCGCAGGCGGCACTGTCACGATCGCGGCCCGGCGCAAGACCGAAACGGTGGAGTTCAGCGTCGCGGACGAGGGGATCGGGATCCCGCAGGCCGAGCAGCAGCGGATCTTCCGGAAGTTCTACCGCGCGGACACGGCCGGCGACGGCGGCGAGCCGCGCTCCGGGACCGGCCTCGGGCTCTTCATCGCGCAGGGGCTCGTCACCGCGATGGGAGGCCGGATTTGGGTCGAGTCGGCGGAGGGCGAGGGCTCCAGCTTCGCCTTCGAGCTGCCGGCCGCACGCGCGCGGTTGTAGCCGCGGGTGATTAAGGGGCCGAAGGCGGGTATACGCCGCGGCATCCGTCGCCTTCCGCAGGATCTCCAGGGATGACACGCGTTCTCGTTATCGACGATGAGGCTCCCATCCGGCTGCTCTGCCGGGTGAACCTCGAGGCCGAGGGCATGGAGGTGCTCGAGGCATCGGACGGGCCGAAGGGCCTCGAGCAGGCGCGGGCCGCCACGCCGGACGTGATCCTGCTCGACGTGATGATGCCCGGCCTTGACGGCTGGCAGGTCGCCGAGCAGCTGCTCGAAGACAACGCGACGCGGTCGATCCCGATCGTCTTCCTCACCGCTCGCGCCGAGTTCCGCGACCGCGCGCGTGGCCTCGACCTGGGCGGGATCGACTACGTCACGAAGCCGTTCAACCCGCTCGAGCTCGCGCCGCTGGTCGAGGACATGCTCACGCGGGTCGAGCGCGGCGAGCGTGACGAGCTGCGCCGCGAGAAGGTCGCCGAGCTCCGTGCGCTGATGCAGGGCTAGCCGACGAAGAGAAGAGGCGGGCTCGACGGCGCGCCTCCTCTCTCGACCACCTTCCCGTGATCTATCTTCCGGCGAAGTCTGCCGTGACCATCTTGGCGCGGGCAACGCCCGAGAACGAGCCGATCGCCGCCCCCACACCGACGCGTCGATAGCCCGGCCGAAGCAGGTTGTCCCGGTGCGCAGGGCTCTTCAGCCAGCCGCGCACGATCCCCTGCGGCGAGCCGAACGAGCCGGTACCCCAGGCGAGGTTCTCGCCGACCGACCGACTCCGGACCCCGAAGGCGGCCATGCGCTGGGCGAAAGCGCCGTGGGAGAAGTACCCCTTCGCGGCCATGTCGGCCGACTGCCAACGGGCGGCGCGGACCAGCTTCGGGTCGACGCGGAGCGGCGCGAGCCCGTGGCTCTGACGGGTCTGATTCATCACCTTGAGAAGAGCGGCTTCCATCCCGGTGAGCTTGATTGCTGCACTTGCGGACGGTGCGGCCAGGACTGCTAGGAAAATCACGGCGAAGCATGCGGAAACGTGCTGCTTTAGACGTAAGTGCAAGGGCAAACCCCCCGTGGGATTGCAATGGCGGCATCGCTTCCCCCCGAAGCGAAGGCGCCAGGGTAGACGATCTATCGGCTGTTTTCACACACCATCCCGCCGAAACCGTCGTAAAACCTCCAAATAGCTGGAAAATCGGACTCTCGGCTTTACATTCGAGGCATGCCACGTCCCAGCCGGGTCAGTTGGCAGTGGGGTCGCAGCTGGAGAAATCTGGCGCGGCCCGCTCTAACTTTCTCCGGGGCCGCCTCTACACTCTGAGCACGGGACGTGGCGCAGCCTGGTAGCGCACTCGCTTTGGGAGCGAGGGGTCGCCAGTTCGAATCTGGCCGTCCCGATCGAAGTCAGTGCAGGTTTCGTCGGTCCGCCGAGTCCTCTCGGGTGAGAGGGCAACTCCTCGGTTCCGCCCTCTCGGCTCTCGCCGCCAACGAGGTGGCGAGGACGGCGGCTCCGAGCGCAGCGTTGGGCGGCAACGCTGCCGCTCGAGCCGCCTGTGTCCACTCCCGGCGTC
>JALZOQ010000472.1 GCA_030913835.1 Actinomycetota bacterium
GACGCCGGCCGCGCGCTCGGCCTCCGACAGCGTCGCGATCTTGTTCACAGCGCCGCGGATCTTGAACGCTCCCGTCCGCTGGAGGTTCTCCGCCTTCAGCAGTACCTCGCGACCCGCCCGCCGCGAGAACGTCTCGGAGCCGAACACCGGCGTGACGCGCGCTATGCCCTCGAGCCGCGCGCGCGCCTGCTCGATGTCAGCGAGGGTCGGTGCCGTTCGTGTCGCCAATGTGGAAGACCTTCTCCATGATCTCGCGAACCGCCGTCAGCGGGTCGAGCTTGCGGCTCTGAACCTCGTCGAGCAGCCGTCGGAGCTCGGGATCGTCGGCGACCGCTCCCTCCAAATGGGTCTTCGCGCGCGCCGAGGCGACGGCGAACACCTCACCCGCGAGATTCCGCCGCCGGCGCGCCTCCAGCTCGCCTTCGGTCTCGAGGAACGAACGGTGCGCCTCGACCTTCGCCCAGAGCTCCTCGACGTTCTCGCCGCGCGTCGCCTCGGTCAGCACGATCGGCGGCCGCCAGCCGCGCTCGCGGTCGAGCGAGAGGATCGAGCGCACCTCGCTGAGCATCGTCCTCGCGGCCGGATGATCCATCTTGTTGATCGCGATCACGTCCGGGATCTCCATGATTCCCGCCTTCAGCGCCTGCACCGAGTCGCCCGAGCCGGGCATCAGCACGAGCACGACCGTGTCAGCGATCCCGATCACCTCGACCTCGCTCTGCCCCGCGCCCACCGTCTCGAGGAAGACGAGCTCCTTGCCGGCCGCGTCGAGGACGAGCAGCGCCTGCAGCGTCGCCTCCGCGAGCCCGCCGAGATGGCCCCGAGTCCCCATCGAGCGGATGAACACGCCCGGATCGAGGAAGTGGTCGGCGAGCCGGATCCGGTCTCCGAGCAGCGCTCCCTTCGTGAACGGGCTGGACGGGTCGACGGAGATGACGCCGACCGTCCGTTCCTCGGCGCGCACGTGCCGGACGAGCGCGCTGATCAGGCTGGATTTGCCCACGCCGGGCGGGCCGGTGACGCCGATCGCGTATGCGCCGCCCGTGTCCGGATAGAGATCGCGGACGAGGTCGTAGGCGAGCGGCTCGGAGTTCTCGACGAGCGTGATCGCGCGCGCCAGCGCACGGCGGTTGCCCGCGCGCACCCCGGCCGCGAGCGTCTCGCGCGTCCAGTCGCCTCGCGCCACGCCCAGATGCTACGGGCGCAGCGGGTCGACGGCCGTGGGCGCGGACCGCGTGCGAGCAGCCATCGCGACCGCGAGCAGGGCGACGAGGGCGTACGTCGCGGCCGATCCGCCCCAGACCCAGCGCGGCCCGACCGTGTCGGTCAGCTGGCCGCCCACGAGCGTCCCGATCACGAACGTGACCGCCGTCGCGCTCATCAGCAACGTGATCACGCGGCCGCGGAACGCGTCGGAAGCACCGCGCCCGATGAACGTGAAGTTGCAGACGACCGCGGCCCCGTTGCCGATCCCGGAGATGACGACGCACAGGGCGGCGACCCAGACGTTGGGCGCCACGGCGGCGACGGCGAAGCCCGCCGCCATCAGGACGAACGACGAGGCGTAGGCCCTCGAGACCCCCCGGCGGTCGATCCACGGCGCCGCGAGCAAGCTCCCGAGCGCGAGCCCGAGCCCGGCGGCGCCGGCCAGGAGACCGAAGCCGAACGCGCCGGAGTCGAGGGAGTCCTTCGCGAACGCGATCTCCGACACGTTGATGGCGCCGTTCGCGAGGATCGCCGTCGTCCAGACGAGCAGCACGGTCATCAGCGCGGGCGACCCGAGCACCGTGCGCATGCCGTCACCGACATCGCGCAGGAGGCCGCGCGTCGCGCTGACCGCGGTCTGGAGCTTCGAGGCCGGCACCCGCACGAGGAGCGCGGCGGAGAGCAGGAAGCTCGCCGCGTTGACCCAATAAGCGAGGTGCGGGCCCTGAGCGGCGACGAGGAGACCGGCGATCGGCGGCGCCAGCGCCGTGGTTCCGTGGTCGATCGCCTGCAACAGCGAGTTGGCGCTCGTAAGCTCGTCCTCCTCGACGAGATTCGGCACGCCCGCGTACAGCGCCGGGCGAAAGACGCTCGTCGCTACCCCGGCCACTCCCGCGAGGACGACGATTCCGAGGGTGCTGTCGACGAAGGGGAGCGCCACGAAGACGCCGAACCGCGCGAGATCCGAGGCGATCATCAGCCGGCGTCGGGAGAGCCGGTCGACAAAGGGGCCGAGCACGAGCCCGACCACGATCGTCGGGAGAAACTCGACGATCACGAGTGCCGCGATCCAGACGCCGGAATGCGTCCGGTCGAAGATGTCGACCTGCAGCGCGACCGCCGCGAGCCAGGTGCCGATCCCGGACCCGAGCGCGGCAAGCGAGATCAGCCGAAAAGGGCCGGGACGCCCGAGGAGCGCGAATTGGCTGCCGAACCAGCGTTGACCCACGGCAGAACGCTAACCGGTTACGACAGATCGGCGACGGCGAGGTGACCGAGCGCTTCGGCGAGGATCGCGTTCTCCTCCGGAGTGCCGACGGTGACTCGGATCGCTCCCGGCGCGCCGAAGCTGTGCAGCGGTCGCACGATCACGCCGAGCCGCAGCAGCCCTTCGAAGAACGGACGCGCATCCTCCCCCACGTCGGCGTAGAGGAAGTTCGCGACGGCCGGGCCGGCAGGGTCGAGCCCGTGGGCGCGCAGCGTGCGTTCGAGCGTCGCTCGCCCCTCCGCGTTGACCGCGCGACGCCGTTCGAGCTCGGTCGGCGCGTCAAGGCTCGCGAGCGCGGCCGCCTGGGCGTCGCTGGTCACGTCGAAGGCGCGGCGCGTCTTGCCGAGCGCGGTCGCGAGCGCCGCGGTTCCCACCCCATAGCCGACGCGCAGGCCCGCGAGCCCGTAGATCTTCGAGAACGTGCGCAGGACGAACACGCGGCGCCCGCCCTTCAGGTACGCCTCGATCGCGTCGGGATACTCGGGGTCGTCGACGTACTCGAAGTACGCCTGGTCGATCACCGTGAGCACGTGGGCAGGGACCTCGTCGAGGAACCCGTCCAGCTCTGCACGGGTGTTCGTCGTTCCGGTCGGATTGTTCGGCAAACAGACGTAGACGAGCTTCGTCCGCGCCGTGACCGCCTGGAGCAGCGCGTCGAGGTCGTAGCGGTAGTCCCGCAGGGGCACGGTCCTAGGAGTGGCGCCGACCTTCTTCGCGTAGATGACGTAGCTCGGGAAGGAAGGCCAGCCGCACACGACCTCGTCGCCCGGCCCGAGCACCGCCTGCGAGAGGCAGTCGACCACCCCGTCGGCGCCGGCCCCGAGCGCGATCTCGTCGAAGTCGACGCCGTGCTTTTCGGCCAGTGCCGCCCGCAGCCGGTAGGCGCCGCCATCGGGATAGCGGTTCAGCACGCCGCTCGCCGCCGCCAGGGCCTGCAGCGCCTCCGGGAACGGCCCGAACGGCCCCTCGTTCGACGCGAGCTTGATCACGCGCTCGAGCCCGAGCTCGCGCTGAACCTCCTCCACGGGCTTGCCGGGCTCGTAGGGCCGGAGATCGGCGAGCGCGCTACGGAAGAAGCTGTCCGAGAGCTCGGCGAAGCCGCTCACGCTAGGAGGGTGTGGCGGGGTGGCTCTCGTCGTCCGCGGTGCGATGGTCGTTCCGAGGCAAGGACGCAGGGAGCCTCGATAGCAGCGCTATCGGGGCGACTGAGGACACCGTCCTCGGGGCGAGCAGCGCGGCGCGGTGACTCAGCAGTCATCTCGTCAGACCCTCCTAGGCGGCAGGCTCGAAGTCTTCGTCGTCCGAGAGCTTGTACCAGACCCACAGCGCGCCGAGGACGACCACGATGAGGGAGGCGATCGCCGAACGATTCGGCCGCATCGAGTCGTCCGCGGTGCCGGGGAGGGCCGCCTTGGCCTTCTTCTTCGCCATCCGCTTCCCGGCTTGCCAGACGATCCAGCCGAGCATGGCGTTGCGCCGGTTCATGATCCCCATCTCGCTCCTTTCGTCGGCAGCGAGGCTATCCAAAGCAGCAGGCCGTCGGGGGAGCCTTGCGACTCCCCCGCGACCGTCCCCGGGACCCGCGGGCGGCATGGTCCCGGGTGGGGACGAGGGCACGTCCTGCGACTAGAGATGCCGCAAACTCGCGAAACTTGCGGTACTACTGGACGCGGCATCGGGGTGAGCAGCGCGGCCCGGCGACACAGCGCCCGTTTCGTCAAACCCCCCTACTACTAGGGCTTGGGCAGCTTCGGCAGCTCGACGCGAAGTTGCGGCAGGCCAAGGTCTGGAAGCTTCTCGCCGCCGCCGCCGTTCCCGCCGCCACCGTTTCCGTTGCCGCCGCCGCTTCCGCGAGATTTGCCGGCGCCGTCCTTTTTCTTGGCGAATGCGCGCGAGCTCTGCGCCTTGCGGCTGGGCGCCGATTGATGGTTGGACTTCTGCCCGTGTGCGCGGGCAGAGCGACCGCGGGATTCGGACTTTCCACGCCCTTTGGCACCCGGGCGGGCGTCAACCCGCGACTGCGACCGGGCAGATGCCGTCGAGACACGCTTGGGTTTCGCGCGCACAGCCGCACTAAGACCGGCCGGCCTCGCGTCAGGGGTGGCCGTCGCCTGGACGCGAAGGGCCGCTGGCAAGGAAGCCGGTGCGGCGGCTGCGGGAGTCACGGCTGCCGGCGTGCCCCGCTCCTGCCAGGGAGCGTGCTTCGTTCCGACGGAGGTCGCAGCGCCTGCGGCGAGCAGGGTCGCCGCTGCCGCGCCGAACTTGACCGCCACCATGCCCGACCCGACGCTCGCCCCACCGAAGAACGACGCCAGCGTCCCTGGGATCGGCACTGCGGCCAGTGCCTTCAGCGCGGTTCGTTGCGCACGAACCCGCCGGGCGAACGTCGCGCACGCGGGGCACTGCCGTAGATGCGCTCGCAGCGCGCCTTTCTCCGCTCGAGGCAGCTGGCCGTCGAGCTGCCGCGAGGCGGCCAACTCGGCCTCGTGGCATGTCAGCGCGCCTTCGAGTTGCTCGCGCAGGGCTCGGCGCGCACGGAAGATCAGCGTCTCGACGGCGCCCACCGACAGGCCGAGAATCTCCGCGATCTCCGCGTACGAGCGGCCCTCGAGCTCCCGCGCGACGAGCGCCGCGCGCTGATTGAACGCGAGTTGGCCGAGGCCGCGCCGAATGTCCTCCGCGCTCGGCCCCTCATCCTCGGCGAGCGTTGCGGCGAGATCCTCGTCGAACTCCACTTCCTGGGGACGGCGCGCCGAGCTCCGGAAGCGCTGGCGGCAGACGTTGTGCGCGATCTTGATCAGCCAGTTGTGGGCGGTCTTGGGGCGCTCACCGCGCTGGAACGCGCGGTAGGCGTTCAGGAACGTCGTCTGCGTGACGTCCTCCGCGTCCGCAGGGTTCCGGAGGACGGCCAGGGAGTAGCGGTAGACGTCCCCGACGTGACGGCGATAGAGCCGTTCGAAGGCGCGATCCGTGCGTGGGCGCTGCGCGAGGAGGGGCGCCATGACTAAGTAGATACCTGCAACGCGCGGTTCTTGCGCTCAGGTTGCCCTATGGAAGCTTCGGCGGATGGGGCACCTCGACCGGCGGGACCGGCGGAACGGCGGGGAGTTGCGGGGTCGCGGGAGGCTGGACGGGGCTGGAAACAGCCGGAACGGCCGGCGGCGTCGGCACCGCGCTCGTGACGAGGGAGGTCGTCCGTTCGACCGTGCTCGGCGCCGCGGTCGAGGCCGATCGGGATTCGCCGGAGCCGCTCGGGGTCGCGGTGGGCGCGAGCGCGCCTGCTCCTCCCCGATCGACGGGAGCCGCGGCAGGTGCGTCCGCAGCCGCCGGGGTGCCGGTCGATTGCGCGTGCGGTCCGACCGGCTTCGCTGCCCGGCCTACCGGGGACCAGGTCGGAGCGGACCACGCAGAACTGAAGGCGAGGCGAGCGACCGGCGAGAACGATTTACTCGCTGCGACAGTGCGCTGCGCCGCGATGTCGACGGTCTGGCGGTCCGAGCCGGCCCCGGCGGCGGCCTGCACGGCGCCGAAGCTCATCCCGCCCGCGGCGATCCCGGTGGCGAGGACGACGGCGGCTTTGGCAAGCAGTCCGGAGCCGACGATCGCGCCGCCTCCGACCACCGCTCCCCCGCCGCTCTCGAAGAACGTTGCGAGCGACGGCGGCAGCTGAACGGTCGCGAGCGCCCGCAGCTTCGACCGGTGCACGCGCAGCGACCGGCGCGCGCGGAAGATGAGCGTCTCGACCGCGGACACCGAAACGTCGAGCGCCTCCGCGATCTCGTTGTACGACCGTCCCTCCAGCTCGCGCATGACGAGGGCGGCGCGCTGGTTGAACGGAAGCTTCGCGAGCGCCTGGAGCACGCTCTGAACGTCGGATGCGTCGACGGAGGAGACGGGCAGCTCGTGCAAGGATTCATCGAACGCGACCTCGTGCGGCCTGCGCGCGCTGACCGCGTAGCGCGTGCGCGCCGCGTTGTGGGCGATCTTGATCAGCCAGTTGTGCGGCTTGGTCGGCTCGACGCCGCGGCGATATGCGCGCCAGGCGTTCAGGAACGTCGTCTGGGTGACGTCTTCCGCGTCGGCGGGGTTCTGGAGCAGCGCGAGCGTGTACCGGTACACGTCCTTGACATGGCGGCGGTAGAGGCGCTCGAAGGCGACTTGGTCCAGTGCGGGTCGTGACTCGGGGACGGCGGCTGCCACGTGGATGGAACGACGACCTCCTGGTTGGAGATACGGCCTGGGTCGAACGCCTGTTCTAGGCTTTTGCGGCCGCCTTGCGCTTGGGCGGAAAATGGATCGCGCGGCCGAGCGCGACGAGGCCGGCCTCCTTGATCGCCTCGGACAGCGTGGGATGCGCAGCCATCCCGTCGGCGACCGTCTCGACCGTCGCCTCCGCGTCGAGCGCGACCACTCCGGCTTCGATCAGATCGGTTACGTGCGGCCCGACCATCACGAGGCCGAGCAGCTCCCCGTACCGCGTCTCGTGGATCGACTTGACCCAGCCGACGGTCGCGTCCTGCATCACGGCGCGGGCATTGGCCACCCACGGGAACTGGCCGACCGCGACGTCGTCGCCGTACTGCTCGCGCGCCTCCGCCTCCGTCAGCCCGACGCCCGCGATCTCCGGGTCGGTGTAGATCGGACGCGGGACTCCGCGCGACTCGACGACCGCCTCGTGGCCCATCGCGTTCTCGGCCGCGACCTCGCCCTCGCGGAAGGCGGTGTGGGCGAGCTGCCAGTAGCCGGCGCAGTCTCCGACGGCGTAGATGTGCGGGACGGTCGTGCGGCGATGCTCGTCGGCGGCGATGCCCTTGCGGCGGTCGAGCTCCACGCCGATCGCCTCGAGGCCGAGATTCTCGACGAGCGGGCCGCGGCCGATGGAGACGAGCATCAGGTCGGCCTGGACGGTCTCGCCTTCTCCAAAGTGGACGGTCAGCTGGGAGCCGTCGTCCTCCACCTTCGTGCAGTGCTTGCCGAGCTGGAGCGCGATCCCGCGCTTGCCGAAAGCCTTCGCGAGCTCCTTCGCCGCGTCCGCATCCTCCTGCGGGATCAGGTTCGGCAGCATCTCGATGATCGTCACCTCGCTGCCGAAACGCTCGAAGATGGAGCCGAACTCGCAGCCGATGATCCCCCCTCCGAGAATGACCAGCCGCTTCGGGACCTCGGTTTGCGCGAGCAGGCCCGTGGAGTCGACGCAGCGCGGCGAGTCGAGGCCCTCGATCGGCGGGCGCAGCGGGAACGAGCCCGTCGCGACGATCGCGCTCTTGAAGGTGATGTCTTCCCCGCCCTCGACGGCGATCGTGTTCGCGTCCTTGAAGGTACCGGTGCCCTTGACCCACTCGACGCCGTTCGCCTTGAAGAGACCCGCGACGCCGGAGGTCATCTGCTTGACGACGCCGTCCTTCCACTGGTTCGCGGCCGCGAAGTCGAGCTCGGGCGGCGAGACGTTGACGCCGAGCTTCGCGAACGTCTCCCCTGCGGCGTGGATCGCGTGCGCGCTCTCCACCCAGGCTTTCGTCGGGATGCAGCCCACCCGCAGGCACGTGCCTCCTAGCTCCGGCTCCTTCTCGATGCAGGCCGCCTTGGCGCCGAGCTGCGCCACGCGAATCGCCGCCGTGTAGCCGCCGGGCCCGCCGCCCAGGACGGCAACGTCACATTCCATCTCTCGGGTCTCCCTCAGTCGCTTTGCGGCGATCCTAGCTCCGCGATCATGGTCAGCGAGCCGCCGCCCTCGCTGACCTCCTTGAAGCCGTGGCGCTCGTAGAGCTTCCTCGCGGGATTGTCCTGCGCGACGCTCAGGCTCACGCGCTCGTAGCCGGCTTTGCGCGCCCGGTCGAGCAACGCAGCGAGGAGCTCGTCGCCGTAGCCGCGGCCGCGGCGTCCGGGGACGACCGCGATCGAGAGCTCCGGGGTCTGCTCGTCGACGAACCCGTAGCCGGGCTCGCCCGGCGGGAACAGCCGATACCACGCCGCGCCGACGGGACCGGTCCGCTCGATCGCGATCACCGCCGCGTCGCCGGGACGGCCCCAACCGTTGACGTAGCGCTGCACCGAATCCTCCATGGGCGCGTCGGGCGCGGCCGAGCGCCAGTAGTAGGCGTGGCGAAGCATGTCGCGAAGGAAGCGCACGTCGGCGGTGCCGCCGGGCCGGATCACGCCCGGGAGTGTACGACGCGCCTCCCTCCGGCGTCCGGGGTCAGACCCCAGACATGTCTCGGGGTCAGACCCCAGACATGTCCCGGGTCAGGCCCTGGGGCATGTGCGGAAGGGTCAGGCGTCGGCCAGCAGCTGGGCGAGCTGGATCCGGTTCCCGTCCGGATCGAACACGTCCAGGATGCGCAGCTCGTCGTGCAGCTCGAGGACGACGCCGACCTCGACGCCGGCTTCCCGCAGCCGCTGCGCCTCACTTTTCACGTCCTCGACATCCACGTGAGCGACTCCGCCCTCTTCCGGCTCGCCCTCGGCGATCGCGATCTCCATCCCGCCGCGCTCGAGCTTCGCCCAGCGACCCTCCTCGTCGAAGTAGATCTCTCTGAACCCGAGCGTCCGCGTATAGAAGTCGCGGCCTGCTTCGAGGTCGCGGACTCTGTACCACACAGGCGTCATCCGCCGGAGAACGGTAGGTGGTGGGGCGGAGAAAGTGCCGGCCAGAGAAACGTTTCGGCGGCGAAACCAGGCGCGTAGCGTGTCAAAGCGCCAGACCCGGCTCTTCGAGGAACGTCTTGACCGTCCGCAGAAAGTCCGCGGCACTTGCGCCGTCGAGGGAGCGGTGATCGCAGGTGAGCGTCAGCTCGAGCATCGGCCTGACGACGACCTCGCCCTCACGGACGACCGGCTTCTCCTCGGCCGCGCCGACGGCGAGGATCGCGGCCTGCGGGGGGTTCAGGACCGCGACGAAGCGCTCGACGCCGTACATCCCGAGGTTCGAGATCGTGAAAGTGCCGCCTTCGAGGTCGGCCTGCTGGAGCTTGCCGGAGCGCGCGCGATCGACGAGCGCCGAGCGCGCCTCGGCGATCTCCGCGATCGTCTTGCGCTCGCACTGCTGGATCACCGGGACGACGAGACCCTTCGGGATCGCGACGGCGATTCCGATGTTGGCGCTCGGATGCAGCTCGATCGCGTCGCCCGCGAAGAGCGCGTTGACCTCACGGTGGCGGATCAGCGCCGCCGCGCAGACCTTCGTGAGGACGTCGGAGATCGTCGGCTTGGCCTGACCTTCCTGCAGCAGCTCCAGCTGGCGTTCGCGGAGCGCGAGGGCGCGCGACATGTCGGCCGACATTGCGATCTGGAAGGCTGGCGCCTGCCACGCCTCGGTCATCCGGCGGGCGATCGTCTTCCGCAACGACGTAAGCTTCTCGACCTCGACCTCGCCGGAAGGAGCGGCGGCGGCGGTCGGAGCTTTTGACGGAGTCCCGGACGCGGCCGCACGCTCGACGTCCTCGGCCACGACGCGTCCCTCGGGCCCGGTGCCGGAAAGCGCGGCGATGTCGACCCCGCGCTCGCGCGCGATCCGCCGGGCGAGCGGAGACGCCTTCACGCGTCCGCCGTTCGCCTCGGGCTGCCCATTCTCGCGGCGCTGCTCGGGCTCGGTCGGCGCGCCAGGAGATGCCTCCCGGCCGGCCTTGCGCTCGTCGTCGCGCGCGGGTGCGCGGGCCGGCTTCTCGGCGCTGTCGTCCGCGTCGTCCGACTCTGCGGCGCCCGTCTGCTCGTCCTCGCCTTCGCCGAAGGCGTCGGTGACGTCCTCGCCGGCCTCGCCGATCACCGCAATCGTCTTGCCGACCTCGACCTCGCCTTCGGTGATCGCAATCTTGAGCAAGACGCCACCTGAGTCGGCTTCGACCTCCTGGGTGACCTTGTCCGTGTCGAGCTCGTACAGCGGCTCTCCTTTCTGGACGGTGTCCCCCTCGGACTTGAGCCAGCGGACGATCGTGCCGGCCTCCATCCCCTGCCCGAGCCGCGGGAGCTTGATTTCCGTAGCCATTATGAGCGCCCAACCGTTCTGCGGATCGCCTCGAGCACGTCCTCGGAGTGCGGGACGACGAACTCCTCCATCACCGGCGCGAACGGGATCGGGACGAACCGTGCGCCGACGCGCTCGATCGGCGCGTCGAGCCAGTCGAACGCCTGGTACTGGAGCACCGCCGCGACCTCGGCGCCGAAGCCCATGCGCGTCACGGCCTCATGCGCGATCACCGCTCGGTTCGTCTTCTTCACCGAGCCGACGAGGGTGTCCTCGTCGAGCGGCTGGAGCGTGCGCGGATCGACGACCTCGACCGAGACGCCTTCCTTCTCGGCCTCCTCGGCGGCGGCCAGCGATTCGTGCACGAGGCGGCCGGTAGCGATCACCGTCACGTCTTCGCCCTCGCGGTGCACCCGCGCGCGGCCCAGCGGGATGGGCTCGATCGCGTCCGGCACCGACTCCTTGATCCCGTAGAGCGTTCGATGCTCGAAGAAGATCACGGGGTTGTCGTCGTAGATCGAGGACCAGAGCAGGCCGCGGACGTCCTCGGGCGTCGAGGCGAAGACGACCTTGAGCCCGGGGATGTGGACGAACCAGGCCTCGAGCTGCTGCGCGTGCTGCGCGCCCGGGCTCCAGCCGGCTCCGCCCTGCGTGCGCACCGTGAGCGGCACCTTCACCTGGCCACCGGACATGTAGCGGTGCTTCGCAGCCTGGTTGACGATCTGCTCGAGGGAGAGCGTGAGGAAGTCCTCGTACATGATCTCGACGACCGGGCGCATACCCTGCATCGCCGCCCCGATCCCGGCGCCGACGATCGCCATCTCGGAAATCGGCGTGTTGCGGACGCGCTCGGGCCCGAACTCGTCGACGAGACCCTGTGTGACCCCCATCGACCCGCCCATCTCGGCGATGTCCTCGCCCATGATGAACACGTCCTCGTCCTCGCGCATCGCCGTGGCGAGCGCGTCCCGGACGGCCTCTCTGTACGTCAGCTCGGGCATCTAGGCGTAGACGTTCTTGAGCGCGTCCTCGGGCTTCGGATCCGTCCCGTTCTTCGCAAACTCAACCGAAGCCTCGACGATTTCCGTGACCTCGCGGTCGATCTCGTCGACGTCCTCCTCGGTGAGCCCGAGCCGCTCGCGGAGCTTGGTGATTGGATCCTGCGTCTCGCGAAGCTTCTGCAGCTCCTCCTTCGAGCGGTAGACCTGTGGGTCGCCGATGTAGTGGCCGGTGAGTCGGTAGGTCTCGACGTCCAGAAAGACCGGACCGTTGCCCTCGCGCGCATGGTCGAGCGCCTCGTGAGCTGCTGCGTAGACGGCCTCGACGTCCTGGCCGTCGACCTTGATCGCTCTCATCCCGTAGGCGACTGCGCGCTGCGACACGTCCTCGATGGGCATGTGCTGCGAGGCCGGAGTCGACTCGGCCCAGTGATTGTTCTCGCAGACGAACACGGCCGGCACGCGCCAGAGTTGCGCCAGGTTCAGCGACTCGTGGAACGTCCCGATGTTCGTCGCGCCGTCTCCGAAGAACGCGAGCGCGACGCGAGGCTCGCCGCGGAGCTTGAACGAGAGCGCCGCACCGGTGATCGCCGGCAAACCGCCGCCCACGACGGCGTTTGCGCCGAGGTTCCCGCGTTCGACGTCGTAGAGGTGCATCGAGCCGCCGTAGCCGCGCGAGCAGCCCTCGACCTTGCCGTAGAGCTCTGCCATCAACTCGTTCGGGTGCGTCCCCTTCGCCAGCGTGTGGCCGTGCGCGCGGTGCGTCGAGGCGATCACGTCGCCGTCCTCGAGCGCGCGGCAGACGCCCACGGCGACCGCCTCCTGGCCGATCGCGACGTGGAGGAAGCCCGGGAGCTCGCCGGCGCGGAAGCGCTCCTCGACCTTCTCCTCGAAGCGTCGAATCAAGAGCATCTCCTGGAAGAACTCGCGGAGCTCGGCGTTACCGAGAATGCCTTTTCGTTCCACTTTCGCCACGGGCCAAAGTCTATGCTCCGCCCCGTGCCGCTCGTCGATCAGTTCCGCCGCATCGAGGAGAAGCTCCCGGAGGAGTGGAGCGAGGCACGCCTCGAGCTGTCGGTGGCAGATCCGGGCCGAGCCGCGCGGGCCGCCGCCCTGCTCGGCGCGACGGGCGCGGGCCGCTCGGGCAACACGATCCGCTTCTACACGGCCCGGCGCGGCGAGGGGATCGGGCCAGAGGGCGTGCGTCGCCTGCTCCGAAGGCTCGACGAGGAAGGAATCCGCGGAGAGCTCGCGCTGGTCGGGACGGGCGAGCCCGCCATCGTCCCGCAGAAGCACCGGCGCACGCTGGCGGAGTCGTGGGACGCCGCACTGGCCTCGTTGCCGCCCGACTGGAGCGAGCTGTACTGCGAGCTGGATCTGACCTCGACCGACTACCTCGAGCGGGGGGCGCTGCTGATGGCGCCGGTCAACCCTTCGCGGTTCGACGACACGCCCGGCTTCCGCTTCCGCGTCGCGAGCCACACGGGCTACGGGGCGTCGCCGGAGATGGTGCGGCGCTGCCTGCAGCGGCTCGACGAGAACGGGATCCGCGGCGAGGTGCAAGTCCTCCGCGTCCTCTCGGCGAGCAACCACGTCGCCACGCAAGGACCGGTCTGGTACGTCGGGGGGAGGGCGGTTTGAGCGCCGATCCGGTCGCCTGGCTCGTGATCGAGCACGGCTGGAAGGTCGTCGACCCTGACGGCGGCGAGCTCGGCACGGTCGCGGAGGTCGTCGGCGACACCGCGAGCGACATCTTCAGCGGTCTCTCGGTGGCGGCCGGCCTCTTGAGGCGCCCGCGCTTCGTGCCTGCCGAACGCGTGACCGAGATCGTCGAGGGAACTGTCGCCGTCGACCTCGACCAGGATGCGTTCGACCGGCTCGACGATTTCGAGTCGATCCCCTCCTAGCCGAGCGCTTCGCCGAGCTCCGTAGCGAGCGCGGACGCGTCCCGCGCGTCGCGGGCCACCACGAGACAGGTGTCGTCGCCCGCGAGCGTCCCGAGCACGCGCGGGTGCTCGAGGCGGTCGAGCGCCCGCGCGATCGCCGGAGCGGAGCCGAGCTCCGAAGAGATCACGACGATGTTCTGCGCGGCCACCGCGCGCTGGCCGAACTGGCGCAGGATCGTGTCGAGCGCCTCCCGGGGATCGATCTTCCGCCCGCCCTGCGGAAGGCTGTACCGCGGCCGCCCGACCGCGTCGTGCGTCTTCTCGAGCCCCAGCTCGCGGATGTCACGGGAGATCGTCGCCTGCGTGACCGCGCAGCCGGCCGACTCGAGCGCGGCCTTCAGCTCGAACTGCGTGCCGATTCGCTTGCGGGCGACGAGGCTCCCGATCAGCCGTTGCCGATCGGGTTTTGGGTAGCTGCGCGTGGCCCCTTGCATCGAAGCGAATAAGTATTCAAGGTTTCGACCGGCTTGCGGTCGGCAAACTACCGTCCATGTTGCGGAAATTGCTGTGGACCGGTTTGTACGCGGCCTTGAGCGCAGCGGCCACGATCGCCGCTCGCCGAGCAGCCTCCCAGATCTGGCGGATCGCCACCGGCGAGACGCCGCCCGCCAAGAAGTGAGCGCCCTCGACGAGAAGGTCGACCGGTGGGCGGACGCTCTGCAGCGGCAGGCCGACAAGGCCGCAGCCGACGGCGGCGGCAAGGAGAAGCTCGCCCAGATGCTCGCCGACGACGCCGCCTTCATGCGCAAGCTGAAGCCGAGCCTCATCAAGGCGCGGGCCAAGGGCCAGGCACCGACGAACCAGAAGCCGGCCGAGGGGACCGTGGCGCCGTCCGGCCCCCAGCTCGGCGACCGGCCCGAGCCGACCAGCGTCGGCAAGCGCGACCGCGGCGGTCCTAATCCCTTCGTCGTGGTGGGCGCGGCGTTCGTCGCCGGCATCTTCATCGCGAAGTGGATCGACTGGAGGGGCCATGCGCACCCGCGCTGAGCAGGACTGGGAGCCCGAGGTCGCGACGCCGAGCTCCGAACCGCGGAGCAACGGCGGAGTCGGCCAGGCGGTCAAGGAGGTCACCGACCGGCTGAAGACGATCCTCACGCTCGAGATCGAGCTGGCGAAGCTCGAGGTCTCGCGCAAGATCGCCGCCTTCGCCGTCGGGATCGCGATGCTCGTCGGCGCTGCGGTGCTCGCGCTCTTCGCGGTCGGGTTCCTGCTCGCCGCGCTCGCCACCGGCCTCGATACCTGGATGCCACACTGGCTCGCCGACCTCGCCGTCGGCCTCGGGCTGCTCTTCCTGCTCGTCCTCCCGCTCGCGCTGATCGGAAAGAAGAAGCTCGCGAGCCCGCCCGTCCCAAAGCGGGCGATCCACGAGGCCAAGCTGACCTCCGAGGCTCTGAAGAGCGATGGCGCCTAAGAAGCGAACGCCCGAACAGATCCAGCAGGAGCTCGCGACCGAGCGCGAGGCCCTGACCACTGCGGTCGGGGATCTCCGCGAGGCCACGGACTTCGGCGGCAAGCTGAAGGCGAAGCTGCCGGTCGCCGCAGCCGGCGCGCTCGGCGCGGGCTTCTTCCTCGCCGGGGGCATCGGCGCGACCGTGCGCCTGCTCTTCCGTCGCGGCCGGGAGTAACTCCCGTGGAAAGCTCCCTCGAGGATCGCCCCGAGGTCGGTACGACGCCCGCGGGCCCCGAGCGGCTCTCGCTCGCGGACTGGACTCAGGTCTTCAAGCGCGCCTTCAAGGAGTTCATGGCCGACGGCTGCATGGACCTCGCGAAGCAGATCGCGTTCAGCTCGACGCTCGCGTTCTTCCCGGCGATCGCCTTCCTGCTCGGGGTTCTCGGGCTCTTCAACCTCTTCGAGAACGTCAAGACGTTCCTCGACCCGATCGCGCCGGCGGGCGTGGTCAAGTTCGTCACCGGGCTGCAGAAGGACTCGCAGAGCGACACGAGCGCGGCAATCGTGCTGATCGTCGGCTTCTTCGGCGCCACCTGGGCTGCGAGCGGGGCGATGGGGACGGTCGTGAACGCCGTCAACCGCGCCTACGACCGGATCGAGTCACGCCCTTTCTGGAAAGTGAGGCTGATCTCGATCGTGCTCGTCATCCTGTCGGGCCTCGTCACGGCGGCGATGTTCCTGCTGATCGTCTTCGGCGGCCCGCTCGGCAACGCGATCGCGAGGAAGGCGCATGCCGGCGGCGCCTTCGACCTGCTGTGGACGATCTTCCGCTGGCCGATCGCGTTTGTGGCCGTGCTGCTCTTCTTCGCGCTGATCTACTACCTCGCGCCCGACCTGCCGCACCGGAACTGGAAGTGGGTCACCCCCGGGTCGATCGTCGGCGCGGTGCTCTGGCTCGCTCTCTCCGGCCTCTTCGCCGTCTACGCCACGCTCTCGGGGTCGTACACGAAGACATACGGGTCGCTCGCCGCGGGAATCATCCTGCTGCTCTGGCTGAACTACACCGCCTGGGCGATTCTGTTCGGGGCGGAGCTGAACTCCGAGCTCGACCGGCAGGCGGACATCCGCGCGGCCGGCGGGGAGAAGGCCGGGCTCGTCAAGCCCGCCCGCCGCACGTAACTACGGAACCCGGATCGTCCCTTTCAGCCGCGTCTTGTGCGGGTCGCTCTGGAAACGGTACGTGCCCTTCTTCAGCGTCACGGCCCAGGTTCGCGTGCCCACGAAACCGACCGCCGTCGACCTGTTCACGCCCGGGCCGACGAGATGGAAGTTGTCCGCCTTCGAGCGATCCCGGACCGTTACCGCGTACCTCCCGGCCGCGAGCCTGGCCGCGGAGCCGCCGGACGACTTCTTCAGCGAGATCGACGAGCCGGGGCCGACGGTGCCCACGAGCTTCCCTGGCGGCTTCGGGGTCGTCGTGGTCGTCGTCGGAGGCGGCGGCGCCGTTCCGACACCGAAGGCGCCCCTCATCACCGTGGGGTGCGCATCGCAGAGGAACGCGTAGTTCGCGTCGGTGAACGTGACCGTCCACGTGAACGTCCCGACGAGCTCGACCGGCGTGAACTGGTCGACTCCGGGCCCCCTGAGGTGAAAGTTGTGCTCCTCAGACTTGTCGTCGATCACAATCGTGTACGTGCCGTTCTCGAGGTGGGTGACCGGATTGCCCGAAGCGTCGACAAGTGAGATGTTGAACGCAGGCCCGACCGTCCCGTGGAGGGTGGTTCCCTGGGCGTGGGCACCGCTGCCCGCGAGGGCAAATCCAACTAGCGCGATGGCTGCGAGGATGACCAGGTTGCGGACCTGAGCAGGCAAGAAGGCTCCTTGTGGTTGTGGGACGGCTTGACGACCAAGTGTACGAAGCCGAGGTGCAGACGGATTCGTCGGCCGCAAAGCCGCACGGGCAAAGCAAGAGGGGCGGCCCGCATGGGATCGCCCCTCTCAGGTCCGGAGCTCGAGCCTTACGTGCCTGCGTTCAGCCCGCGCGAGCGCCGCCCCAGATCCCTGTTACTCGTTTCACGTGGTTTTCTCCTCAGCCGTTTACGGTGTCTACGGAAGGGATGCCGCCCGTACAACGGCCGAGGTTTTTTGTTGGTTACGCTCGGTATTCCGGTTCAGGCGCGCAATTCGGCGCCGAAGCGCTCGGCCGTGGCCGCGACGATGCGCTCGCGCAGCGCGGAGGCATCCTCGTTCGAAAGCGTGCGCTCGGGCGACTGGAACACGACCCGTAAGAGGATCGACTTCTGCCCGTCCGGGATGCCCTCGCCGCGGTAGTCCTCGACGATCGCCGCCTCGCGAACGAGCGGGTCGATCTCCAGCACGCCGGCGGCGAGCTCGCCCGCGGGCACCGAGGCGTCCACGAGGAAGGCGAGGTCCTGCCGGACGGATGGGTACGTGATCACGTCCTCGAATGTCACCGGATCGCGGGCGTCGGCGAACAGCGGCTCGAGGTCGAGCTCGAACGCGCCCCACGTCCCTTCGAGCACCTCGGGATGGAGCTCGCCGACGACGCCCGCAGGCGTCCGCGCGGCCTTCCCAGGATGGAGGAGGTCGTGCCGGGCCAGTTCGAACGCAGGTGTCGCCTTCAACGCGGCATACAGCGTCTCGACGACGCCCTTCGCGCGCCCGAACGACCCTTCGACTATGCCCGCGACACGAGGCCGCTCCTCAGGAAGGTCACCGTCGCTCGGGAGATACACGCGCGCCAGCTCGAACAAGGCGATCCTGGTGGCGCCGGCATCGATGTTGACGCGCGCGGCCTCGATCAGACTCGGGAGCAGGCTTGTCCGCATCGCCGTCAGCTCGACCGAGATCGGCTCCAGGAGCTTCCATGGAGTGTCGTCGTCCGGCCGCAGCGACGGCGTGTACGTCTCGGCGAACCCAAGCCCCACGAGTGTGTCCTCGACGCGGCGGCGGAGCTTTTGCTCGCGCGTCATCGTCCCGAACATCGCGCGCCGCTCCGGGAGCGTGAAGGGAACCTCCTCGAGCCGGAAGCGGGCGATCTCTTCGACCACGTCGATCTCCCTCGTGACGTCGCGGGCACGCCACGTGGGTATGACGAGCTGGCCGTCCGCACGTTCAAACCCCAGTCGGCCGAGCAGCGCGTCCTGTTCCTCCGGCGGCGTCGCAAGGCCGATCACCTCGTCGGCGCGCTCGTGCCTGTACGGGACGACGGGGCGGTCGGGCAGCTGCCCATGGACGTCCGTCGCGCCAACCCAGTGCGCCCCCGTGAGCTCGACGAGCAGCTGCGTCGCCAGCGCGGCGGCCTGTGGCGCGAGGTGTGGATCGACGCCCTTTTCCCACCGGCTCGAGCCCTCTGTGCGGAGCCGCAGCCGTTCCGAGGTCCGGAAGATCGTGAACGGCTCGAAGTTCGCGGCTTCGAGGAGGACGTCTGTCGTCGCCGGCCCGATCTCCGTCTCCGCGCCGCCCATGATCCCGGCGAGCGCGACCGCGTGGTCGGCGTCCGCAATCAGCAGGTCTGTCGGCTCGAGTTCGCGGTCCACGCCGTCGAGCGTGCGCAGCTTCTCTCCCGGCTCGGCGCGACGCACGACGATCCGCCCGCCGTGCAACTTCGCGAAGTCGAACGCGTGCAGCGGGTTCCCGAGCGCGAGCATCACGTAGTTCGTGATGTCGACCACGTTGGAAATCGGGCGCATTCCGGACGCGAGCAGTCGCGCCCTCAACCAGACCGGCGACTGCCCGATCTCGACCTTTCGGAACAGCAGCCCGACGTAGCGCGGGCAGGCCTCCAGATCCGCGATTTCGACGACCACGGCCTCTTCGCCGCTTCGGTCGGGATCGGAG
>JALZOQ010000103.1 GCA_030913835.1 Actinomycetota bacterium
GGTTCAACGGGCGCACGATCGAGGATTACTTCCCACGCGCCACGCACCGCTCGATGGTGCTCGCGCCGCTGAAGGTCGCGGGCGTGGAGGGGACGTACGACCTGCGGGTGCGGGTGCACGGCGGCGGCCCGAGCGGCCAGGCCGGCGCGGTCCGGCACGGCATCGCTCGCGCGCTCGTCGAGGCGAACCCAGAGCTGCGGGTTTCGCTGAAGCGCGAGGGCTTCCTGACGCGCGACGCCCGCATCGTGGAGCGCAAGAAGGCCGGCCTCCACAAGGCGCGGAAGGCGCCGCAGTTTTCTAAGCGCTAAAGGCTCCGTTTTAGCGTTTAGGGCTAGTCCCGTCGCTTCGCTCGGGAGATTTAGAACAGCTTGGGTCTGACCCCTGGACAGTGTCCGCGCCGGACGCGTTGATCGTGTCGAGACTGTGACGGTTCATCGACAGCCGTGTCCGAACCGCGCTATTTCTGGGACGATGGCGGGGTGTTGCGGGCAGAACGGCGCCATCCAGACGTCGCAGACCCGTCGGATGCCCCTGCGACGAGACCTGTAAGGTCGCCCGCCGTGGCGAGACGGTATTTCGGAACGGACGGCGTCCGCGGGGTCGTGGGCGAGGACCTGACATTCGACCTGGTCGAGCGGCTCGGCGCAGCCGCCACACGCTGGTCGCGCGGGGGGCGCATCTTCGTCGGACGCGACACACGCGCCTCCGGGATCGAGCTCGAGGAGGCGTTCGCGCGCGGGGTCGTCTCCGCGGGCGGCAACGCCGTGCTCGCCGGAGTGCTGCCGACGCCCGCCGTCGCCCTGCTGGCGCTCGACCTCGGCACAGTGATCACCGCCTCGCACAACCCGCCGGAGTACAACGGCGTGAAGTTCTTCGACCGCGACGGCCGGAAGCTCCTCGACTCCTCCGAGGAGGAGATCGAGGCGCTGCTCGACGACGAGACGCAGCTCCCCGGCGGCGAGATCGACCGCGTCGGCGTGGCCACCGATAGCTACCTCGAGCACGTCGTCGAGCGCTTCGGCTCCGACCTCTCCGGCCTGCGGATCGCGGTCGACTGCGCGAACGGCGCGTACTCGCACACCGCGCCGAAGGCGTTCCTCGAGCTGGGCGCCAGCGTCACGACGATCGGCGACCAGCCGAACGGCCACAACATCAACGTCGGCTGCGGCGCGACCGACCTCTCGCTCCTTCAGGAGACGGTGCGCAGCGGCCCCTACGACCTCGGCGTGGCCTTCGACGGCGACGGCGACCGGATGCTGGCCGTGGACGCCGTCGGCGAGCCCGTCGACGGCGACCAGATCGTGGCGATCCTGGCGCTCGACCGCGACGTGGACATGGTTGCGGTCACCCAGATGGCGAACCTCGGCTTCCACCGGTTGATGGAGGAGCGGGGGATACGGGTCGTGACGACCGAGGTCGGCGACCGCTACGTGCTCGAGGCGCTTCGCCGCGAGGGCGGAATTCTCGGCGGCGAGCAGTCCGGACACGTCATCTACCTCGAGGGGCACGTGACCGGCGACGGACTCGCCGCCGCGCTCCTCCTCTGCGGCGCGGTCCGCGGCCGGACGCTCGCCGAGGCCGCTGCCGTGATGCCCCGCTATCCGCAGGCGAGGGAGGACGTCCCGGTCAGGAGCAAGACGCTGCCGGACGGCATCCTCCGGGAGGTGGAGAGGCTGAACGACGCGCTGTCCGGAACGGGACGAATCCTCGTCAGGCCGTCCGGAACGGAGCCGGTCGTACGCGTTCTCGCCGAGGCCGAAACCGTTGCGGAAGCGGAGAAACTCTGTGGTACCATCGGCGCTCTCGTACGACGAGAGCTCGGCTGAGGCCCCTCCGACGCAGGAAGGGCTGGCTCGGCCGGGCTTTTGGCGTTTCGAGGCCAGGTTTCACCCGAATCCCCGACCGGGACTGAACGAGGAAGGAGCTTCAGGGTGTGCGGAATCATCGGATACGTCGGCCCACGTGAGGCGAAGCCACTCCTCCTGCAGGGGTTGCAGCGCCTCGAGTACCGCGGGTACGACTCGGCCGGGATCGCCCTGCGCGAGGACGCGCGGCTCGACTACGTTCGCGCGGTCGGCAACCTCCAGAACCTGAAGAAGGCGGCCGGCCCGAACGGCAGCGTCTCGCGCCACGGCCTCGGCCACACCCGCTGGGCGACGCACGGCGCCGTCACCGAGCAGAACGCACACCCGCTGACCGGCTGCGACGAGAGCAAGCTCGCACTCGTCCTGAACGGAATCGTCGAGAACTACCGTGAGCTGAAGGCCGCGCTCGAGGCCGACGGGCACCGGTTCACGTCCGAGACCGACGCGGAGGTCGTCATCCATCTCGTCGAGAGCCATTACGACGGCGACCTGGCCGCAGCCGTGCGGAAGGCGTACGCGCAGCTCGAGGGGCACTTCTCCTTCGTCCTGATCCACCATGACCATCCCGATCTGCTCGTCGGAGCGCGCTGCCAGACGCCACTCGTCGTGGGGGTCGGTGAAGGGGAGATGTTCCTCGCGTCCTCGATCGCCGCCTTCCTGCCGCACACCCGCAACGTCCAGCTGATCGAGGACCACGAGGTCGTCGCGATCACACCGGGGGGCGCCACGTTCTATGCACCCGACGGCTCGATCGTCGAGCACAAGGAGATCGAGCCGATCGACTGGGACGACGAGAGCGCCGAGAAGGGGGGCTACGAGACCTTCATGCTCAAGGAGATCTACGAGCAGCCCGAGGCGGTCCGCGAGACGATCGGCGATCGCGTGCGCCACGGCCAGCTCTTCCTCGAGAGCCTCGGTCTGACGGAGCTGGAAGTGCGGAACCTCCGCCGCATCGTAATCGTGGCGTGCGGCACCGCCTACCACGCGGGCGTCGTCGGGCGCTACATCATGGAGGAGTGGGCGCGCCTTCCGGTCGAGCCCGACATCGCGAGCGAATGGATCTACCGCAACCCGGTCCTCTCGAAGGACACGCTCGTGATCGGGATCTCGCAGTCGGGCGAGACGCGCGACACGGTCAACGCGGTCAAGCTCGCGCGGGAGGGTGGCGCGCGCACGCTCGCGATCACGAACCTCATGGGCACGCAGATCACGCGCGAGGCCGAGTCGGTGCTCTACACGCGCTGCGGCCTCGAGGTCGGCGTCGCCGCGTCGAAGACCTTCACGTCGCAGGTCGCGCTGCTCTCGCTGATCGCTCTCCAGCTGGCCGAGGTGCGCAAGACGATGGAGCCGACGGAGAGGGGCTTCATCCTCGACCAGCTCTACACGCTTCCGGACAAGATCGCCCAGTTCCTCGACGGCGACCATCCGATCGACGACATCGCCGAGCGGTTCTACGACAAGCCGTTCTTCCTCTACCTCGGCCGGCACATCGGCCTGCCGGTCGCGCTCGAGGGCGCGCTGAAGCTCAAGGAGATCTCCTACATCCCGACCGACGCCTACTCCGCCGGCGAGATGAAGCACGGGCCGATCGCGCTGCTCGAGGAGGGGACGCCGGTCGTCGTCGTCGCGACGAACACCCACGTCTACGACAAGATCGTTTCGAACATTCAGGAGACCCGGGCACGCGGCGCGCACGTGATCGCGATCGCCACTGACGGGAACGAGGACATCCAGCACCACGCGGACGACGTGATCCACGTCCCGCGCACTCCTGCGTTCCTGCAGGCGGCGCTCGCGGTCGTGCCGCTCCAGCTGCTCGCCTACCGGATCGCGCGCCTGCGCGGCCTGAACGTCGACCAGCCGCGGAACCTCGCGAAGACCGTCACCGTCGAGTAGCAGTCGCTGATACCCTCCGGGGGTATGGAGATCGCGCGGACGATCGGCGACGGGCTCTGGAACGCGTTCCAGATGGCGTGGGAGGTCGGGTGGGCGCTCGTGCTCGGCTTCGTCCTGTCCGCGATCGTCCAGGCCTGGGTGCCGCGGTCGCGCATGCAGAGCGCGCTCGGGGACGCGGGCCCGAAGCAGATCGCGCTCGCGACCGGGCTCGGGGCGGCCTCGTCGTCGTGCAGCTATGCCGCGATCGCGATCGCGAAGTCGATGTTCGCCAAGGGCGCGAGCTTCGCCTCCGCGATGGCGTTCCAGTTCGCCTCGACGAACCTCGTCTTCGAGCTCGGGATCGTCATGTGGATCTTCCTCGGTTGGGAGTTCACGCTCGCCGAACTCGTCGGCGGCCTGCTCCTGATCGCGCTCATGTGGCTCGGCCTGCGGCTCACGATCACGCGGCGGCTCGAGGAGGAGGCGCGTCGCCACGCCGAGCAGGCCCAGGCTGGGCATCAGCATGCGAGCGCCGGCTCGGAGGGACTCGCGCTCCGCGAGCGCCTGACCTCGGTGCGCGCGTGGTCCGACGTTGCCCACAACTTCCGCGGCGACGTCGGGATGCTGTGGAGGGAGATCGGCGCCGGCTTCGTGATCGCCGGCTTCATCGCGTTGCTGCCGATGGACTTCTTCAACCGCCTGTTCCTGACCGACGCCCCGGCGCCCGTGCGGCTCGTCGAGAACGTGCTGATCGGGCCGATCGTCGCGGCCCTTTCGTTCGTGTGCTCCGTCGGCAACATCCCGCTCGCGGCCGTCCTCTGGGGCGGCGGGATCTCCTTCTCCGGCGTGATCGCCTTCATCTACGCCGACCTGATCATCGTTCCGATCGTGATCGCGTACCGCAAGTACTACGGCGGACGCGTGACGGCGCGTCTCGTCGCAGTCATGTTCGCGACGATGGTGATCGCGGCCCTGCTCGTGCACGGGCTGTTCTCGCTGGTCGGGCTCGTACCGGAAACCCGCCCCTCGATCCACTCGATCACCGAGCGCGGAATTGCCTGGAACTACACGACGTTCCTCAACATCCTCTTCCTGGTGCTCGCCGCCGCGCTCGTTGCGCTGACGCTACGGCGCGGAGCGAAGGACCCGGTGTGCGGGATGACGGTCGACCGGCACGCCGGCAAGCCGACGAGCGTCGTCCAGGGGAAGACGGTCTACTTCTGCGGTCAGGGCTGCAAGACGAAGTTCGACGCGGAGCCGGAGCGTTACTTGACCGGGCGGAAGGCGTCGTCCGAGGCCGGTGCCGCGATGCCCTGACGCACTGCCGCGACGGCTCCCTCGCGCGTGGGTGCGACGACGAAGGCCGACTCCAGGCC
>JALZOQ010000105.1 GCA_030913835.1 Actinomycetota bacterium
GATCACGTGGTCGCGCTCGCGTCTCGGGAGCTCGACCGCAACCTCGTCGAGACCGTCCGCGAGGACGACGATCGCGCCCTGGGCGCAGAGCTTCCGCCAGATCCGTGTCGCGTCTGTCTCTGCCCTCACGACGGGGTCGATCCGCCGGACGAACTCGTCCTGCGCGAGCCTGCGAAAGCTCAGCGGGAGCGACGCGGCGCGAAGCGAGACGTCCACGGGGACGGAGCCTGTCTCGGCGAGGTGCTGCGTCAGCTTAAGCAGGAACGTCGTCTTTCCGGAACCCGCGTCGCCCACGACGACGATCGGCGCCCCGTGTGTTGCGAAGGCCGATTCGCGTGCCAGTGTCCGCGTCAGCTGCTCGCGCCCGACGACGTCGTTCGCCCGGACGCGCGGTGGCGAGTCCATCAGGCGGTCCGGCGTCTCGCGCGCGAGCTTCACGTAATAGCTTTGGGCCTTCCGGATCGTCCAAACGAAGAGGACGAAGTAGCCGGCAAGAAGGACCACTCCTGTGCTCAGGAAACCCGTCGTCAGCGAGCAGCCGACCTTGTGGTGGTCGCAGAAGCGGTCCGACTGCGGCTTGAAGACGACGAAGGCGACGAGCGCGAGGACAGCGACGATCAGGCCAGACTGGCCGATCATCCGCCATTCGCGCGGCGAGCGTGGCCACGGTACCGATCGCCTAATCTCGGGCCACACGGTGCCGAGCCCCCTTACAGATCTGCCGGTTACATGCTCGGCAAGCCTACGCACGGCGGCGAGATTCGACAAGCTTCCCCTGGTGATTCGCTCGGAGATAGCCGCGCACGGCTTCCGGCTGACGCTGTGGGAGGCCGCGGCGCTGCCGTCGAGTGTCAGCCAGGACGAGAGCCTAGTCGTGCTGCGTGAGGGCGTCTTGCGAGCCGGCGTCATCGACGGCAGGACGCCGGGTGAGGAAGCGCCGCTCGTGCTCGGGTGCGATCTGGGGATTCACGCAGCGCAAATCGTTCGTCACGCCTTGCATGGACGAGGCACGATCGACGAGGCAATCGCTGAGGCGAATGCATACCTCAACGCCGAGCAGAACTCTGACCGCGCCGCCTTCCCGGAGGCGACCTGCGTCGTCGCAGACCTCGACTCCGAAGCGGCCACGATCGTCCAGGCCGGGGATTCCGAGGCCTGGGCGCTCGAGGGACGAGCGTGGCGACGGGTCTTTCCGCCCGGGGCGATGACGGGCGAGGCGGCCGAGCGTGACCGCCAGTGGTACGGCGAGCATGCCGGCCTCGAGCTCGCAGACCTGCTACGGCAGGAGCGGGCGCGCGACTACGTGAACGACGAGAGCGCGTGGCGCACGGCTGCGGTCGGTCGATTTGCGAAACCGAAGCTCGCGCGCGCAGATCTCCGCGGGTGGAAGGCCGTTCTCCTCACGACCGACGGGGCGCGGCTGACGCCGGAACGCATCGACCGCCTCGAGGACTGGCTGGGCGGCCTGCGCGAATGGGAGCTCGCGAACCTCCACGAAGAGGGCGTCCTCGCGGGGAAGCCGCACGACGACGTCACCGTCCTGCGGATCGCTCGCGTTTGAGAGACGGGCTGCCTAGCTTGTGGGGTGCGCTACCTCGGTTCCGGGTTGGGGGCTCGCGCGTGACGTGTGGGTGCCGAAAACCCGGTTACGCCGTGATTCGGCTTGTCGGGTGAGGTTCGCGCCTGACCGGTAGGGTCAGCGCCCGTGGCGGGCCGTTCGCAGGGGGTCGTTCTGTCGTTTCTGTACTGGTCGTTGCGGCGGCTGCTGGAGCTGGTGGTGCTGCGTTTTCGCTCGGAGCGCGAGAAAGAGATCGAGATCCTCCTGCTCCGCCACCAGCTGGCGGTGTTGGAGCGGCAGGTTGCTCGTCCGCAGCTGGCGCCGGCTGATCGGGCGTTTCTGGCGGCGTTGAGCCGCGTGTTGCCGCGAGCGGCGTGGAAGCGATCGTTGTTCGTGACGCCGGGGACGGTTCTGCGCTGGCACCGGGAGTTGGTCGCACGCCGCTGGACGTATCCGCACCGGCCTCCGGGTCGACCCGCGACACCCGAGGAGATCCGTGAACTCATCGTGCGGCTCGCACGCGAGAACCCCGGCTGGGGCTACCGGCGGATCCAGGGTGAACCGGTCGGGCTCGGCGTTCAAGCTGGCGGCGAGCACCGTCTGGACGATCCTGAAGGAGGCCGGGATCGAGCCGGCGCCGAACCGGCTTGAGACGAGCTGGGCCGCGTTTCTGCGGGCGCAGGCGGCGACCATCCTCGAGTGCGACTTCCTCACCGTCGACACGCTCTTCCTCAAACGGTTCTATGTCTTGTTCTTCATCGAGCTCGCGACCCGGCGGGTGCACGTGGCGGGGATCACGACGAATCCGGACGGCCGCTGGGTGACCCAGCAGGCACGCCACCTGCTCATGCACCTGGATGACGAAGGTATCCAGGCCCGGTTTCTGATCCGTGACCGGGACGGCAAGTTCACCCGCGAGTTCGACGAGGTCTTCCGCTCCGAAGGGATCCGGGTGATCAAGGCGCCGGTGCGGGCGCCGAAGGCGAGGGCTCACGCCGAGCGCTGGGTCGGCAGCGCCCGCCGCGAGTGTCTCGACCGGCTGCTGATCATCGGTCGCCGCCACCTCGAACTCGTGATCAAAACGTACGCGCTGCACTACAACGAACACCGACCGCACCGGGCACTCGGCCAGCGACCGCCGCTGAGCGAACGGCCACCAAGCAACGACCAAGCAATGGCGAACGTCATCGATCTTGATCGTGTCCGTCGGCGTGACTTGCTCGGCGGAATGATCCACGAGTACCGGCTCGCGGCGTAGCCGCGGCCCGACGCCCACTTCTCTCTCGTTACACGCGCGCGCGCATAAATCAGATCGCGTCGTGTTGGCGTCGTCTGGTAGCTGCTGCAGCCGCAGGAGCGATGGATCTCGGTAGCTGCGTGAGCGCGAGATCGGCGGACCCACGAGACTGTTTTCGAACACGGATCAGTCGAATCTCGGTTTCCGGCACCCACACGGTGCTACCCGTCGGCCTGTGCGACCGTGATCGACGTCTCGTCGAACGCCGGCGCACCGCGCAGCGCCGCGGCGACGCGGTCGCGTGCCTCGACGGCACCACCGGCGCGGACGGTCAGGTCGTAGCGCGCTGGCCCGAACCCTTCCCGGTCGGGCCGCTTACAGAGAGTCGCCTTACGGCGACCCTTGTCCGGCGCTCCCAGTCGAAGGGGTCCAGGCGCTTATTCGTCCTCGAGCAGCAGCCGCGCGTTGATCGAGGGATTGCCCGCCTGCGACAGCGGAAAGCGTGTTCCGATCCCCTCGTGCCCAGGCACCTCGATTTCGACCGACAGCTTGCGGTCGAGGAGCTCCTCTTGGTCGATCCGAAAATCGATGTTGACCAGGGCCAGCTTCCTACAGGTTTCGCAATCGCGCGGTGATCTCGGCTGGAAAAAGAAACGCTTTGCGATCGGCTCGCCATCGGCCACTAGATTGACGGCGAACGATCCCGGGATGGCGAGCCGGTCGATGCCCTTGACCCGCACCGAAACTGGGCTCGAGCGCTTGATCGAGAAGCTGCGCACAGCTTCGACGCTTCCAGCCTTGTTCTCCAGGGTAACCTCCTCGCCGCTCACGGCCGCCAGCTCGTCGTACGAGATCCCGAAGGCGATCGTCTCGTCGGCCGTCGTCGCGAACGGAGGCAGGGCATTGAACGGCGCCGACAACCAGCCTCCATCGCCGGAAAGGGTGGTCTTGAAGCCGGTCAGCGTCTCCGCACCGACCTTCTGCTGCCAGCTCAGCCACAGGCGGTCAAGATTGCAGTGGAAGAACCAAAACACCGGATCGTAGGATGCGACGTTCTGATCCGCCATCGTCGGACCGATCGACCCATGGCCGCCGTCATGGGCCTGGATCGAAAAGTCCTGGTAGCCGTTGGTGTTGAATACACCCCACAGCGACTGATTCAGCGACGTCGCGATGTCGTCGAGGACGCCATATTGCTCTAGCAGTTGCTCGAAGGTGGCCGTCGGGTAGCGCTTCGTCGTATACGGGAAATAGCCCGCGGCCGGAGGCGAGGCGCTCGCACCTGGATCCTGTGGCAGGGTGTAGCTCTCCAACGGCGGCTGTTGCAGCAGCGCGGGCATCGGCGTCCTGATGTCCCAGTACGGAAGCGTCACGTCTTGACAGTCGGGGACCGACCGCAGCGCGTCCTCGAAGAGCTTCACATAGACCCGGTGCCAGGGGTTGAAACGGTCCTCGTGATGCAGGCACCAGACCTGGGGCAGGCCGTGGACGCCGGCTAGGGCGAAGTAGCTGTTGGGGTCAGACGGGTCGCGCTCCATGAGCCCGGTGAAGGCGGTCTTGAGCGTCTCGATCTCCTGAGCGCTGAGACTGGTGACGTTCTTGCGCACGCGAGCGCCGGGCGCGGGAGTCGTCGGCGCGGGGCCGGTATCGGGTGGAGTCGCAGTTCCCAGCGGACAACCGTTGATGATCCAGTTCTTGAAGGTCTGCGAACGCTCGGTGCTCCATTTGCCGGCAGCATCCGGCGGCATGTCGGCGTTCGGTGGGGCGGTATGGGCGTAAATGGCGAGCGCGTTCCGCTTGACGCCGTCATAGGTTCCGAGGTCGACGCCCTTCGCGCCCATGTGGTCTACGTCCTCCGGCCTGAAGAACAGCCGGATGTCCGCCATGTATGTCGGGGAACCGACTACCTGATCGGTGGCTTGATTATCGGCCATTTGGTCCCCACTGACTAGAGGCAGATCCTGGCTGTCCTTGGCTAGGCGCGAGCCTCTTCGACCAGCCAAGAAATGTCAAGGTCGGCGCAACGAGCTACCTCGCCGTCAGGGGTTCGATTCCCCCTTCCAGTCCTTTGGCGGGAAGGCCGCCCCGATGCAGAACCTCGAGCGTCTACGGATACTGGCGGCCGCGGTCGCGCTTGACCGCTTCACGGTCGCCGAACTGGCCGCTTTCGCCGGTGCGAACGAGAACACGACGCGAAGCGCGCTCCAGCGCGAGCCGGGCCTCGTCGCCGAGGTCGCCGGCGAGGAGCGGCGAGGGGGACGCGGCCGGCCGACAAAGCTCTTTGAGGTCATGGATCGCGAGCGTGTCTTAGCCGAAGTCCGTGGCCTCGAGCGTTTGGTCGGCGACCTCGGCGCTCGCTACCAGACGTCGAGCGGGCCACGCGACGATGACCAGCTGGCGGCGCTAGTCGTCGCGGAGGATGGCGTGCTGTGGGCCTGGGCGTCCGACGATGAGGACGCCGCCGCACTGGTGGCGATGACGCGCGACAGCCTTGCTCAGGTGACGGCGGCTGAGATCAGCGACTCGCTGCGCAAACGCGGCGACCTCGTCGCGGCCTTCGTCGAGCTCGAGCGCGCTATCCGCGAGCAGGAGCTGTCCGTCGCCGAGCTCAACCGCGCCTCCGCGGCGCTGGCCGCCTATGCCGAGCTGGTACCGGTCGAGCGAGCGCGCCTATTCTCAGCCTGCCTCGCCGACGCGGCGCGGCAGACGGCCGAGCTACCGCCGGTCGGACTCCTGCTCGGCGCCGATGAGACGCCTGCGCACGTCGGCGCGGTCTTTGCTGCCGGTGATTGGACGCGGATTGTTTTCGACGATCCGTCGATTGACGGGGGCGCCGAAGAGATCATCTGGAGCCAGACCTGGGCCGAGCCCCTGGTCGAGCGACACCTGGTCGCCGGCTTCATCCTCCGCGACCACGGCATCAGCGCGGATGACTTCGAGACCTCGCTGTCGCGTGTCCGTGTGCGCGACGTTCCAACGGTCGTTATCGGCGACGCGTCGAGTGAGGGCAAGCTGGCCCTGGTTGGGAAGGCCGGAGCGCTCTTCCTGCCGAGCGCAGTCGCCGATCGCGACGCGATCGCCGAGGCCCTATGGAACGCCGTCGGCGGTGGGCGGTCGGCGTTGAGCGACCTCGTCGCCGAGACCGTCCGCGACCCGCTGCGGCAACGCCGGTAGAGCGTCCACGCTGTTTGGGATGCGGGCGTGAGTGAGTGGGAAAAAGCGGGAGCCAACGACTCTGGAGAGCGTCTGCCGGCGATTACGCGGAGGCGCAGGAGTGACTTGCCTGACGCATGCGCTCCTGATACCTGAACGTCTCAGGCATCACCGATTTTCGCCTCGGCCTTTGCTCGATCGAACTGGAAGCCGGAGATACCTATCTGCCGGGCATCGAGCGCTTCGGGCGTGAAGTCGATGACGTAGCGACCGGTCGCGGCATCACGCTGAATCTCGACATTCGAATACCGAACCCACTCGCCGCCCGCGGCTCAGCGCGCCGGACGAAGACCTGGTAGCCGCGATCACCTTCCCACTTGAAGCACACCTAGAAGTCGCCGTACGTGCGCGTCAGCCTCATGACCGCGTTCTTGCGAGGAGCCCTGAACGCGGGTGACTCAGATGCCTGGCCGATGATGGCGTCAACCCAAGCGGCTGCCTTCTCGGCCTCCGGGACAGCCCAGTCCTCGTGTTCGACGAGATCGTCAACAGAGTCTTCGTCGATGTCCCGATACGTAGTGTCGGGCGCGAAGTCCTCGGGGGCATGAGCGCCGTTCGCGTCGATCAGGCGGCCGTCGGGTCGCCGCACGCAGACGTGCACGCACGTTCCCGTCTTGTCGTCCACCGCAACTAACTGCCAGCCGCATCGCCGATGCAACGCGATTGCCAGTCCGTGGCACTGGCCTGTCCCGAATGCCAGACGGGCTCGCTCGTCGAGCACGCCAGGCTCCACGATGAACGTCAGGTCGGAGGGGCCGACAAGTTCCACGAAGACAGTTTGCGCTGGCTCTGCCCAGGCACGCTCAGACGGCTGGCGGTGAGCTGAGACGGAACGGCATCATGAGGGGGAAAGCCGATGTCAGGAGGAGGCGGTGAAGCAGGCACCAGGTTCCGGCGGAACTCATCGAGGCGTACGGGGACACCTTGAAGGGATCAAGTTTGAGCCCGGTGAATTGGATGGCGCAGACGAGCCGTCTGGCCCCGCTGAAGAAGCCGAGTGGATCCTGCACGAGTCGGATCTCAACCGGGACATGCATGCCGACCATGCCGTGTCGGTCATGTTCGACTTGATCCAGCGGAAGGGCACGACAGTGCTCTACGTCATCGAAGTCTCCGATGACGGAAAGACCGTCAACGTCAAGTCGAGCGACGGCTCCAATGGATGGCACACGGGACGCCCGGTTGGCTGAGATCTGACCCAGTTCTGACCCAACGACGAATCGAGGCCCCGCAAGCGGCGGCTTTCGTGCCGCAACGTTTTCGGCGAGACGGAGGCTGCTCTCCTCCAGTGATGCCGGATCCGGTATTGGTGCCGGTGCTTCTTGCCGCTCAGCAGTGAGTGTTTGGAGCGTTGCTGCCCATCTAGCTCATGCCTGCCGCCGGTTGCGACCGGTTGCCACCCGCTGCGACCGCTCGGCTCCATGAATTGCTCCATGTCGGACGCCGGAGTTCCCCGCTTGCGGAGGGCCTGTCCTGCCCTCGATTTGCGTCAGGGCTACGAGACCACTGCGCTCGTAGCGAGGGAGTCATCGCGTCTCGTCGTCACGACAGTCGATGCCCCTCGTCACGACGATGAACCCTGCTCGTTCGTGGTGCGGTGCGGTGCTGACATCCAAGGCGCCTGGGCAACGAGGAAAGCTGCGAAGAGCAGCAGACCTGGCTCGACCGCGGTTCAGACGTTGGTGGTGGGTAATCCAGTTCAGGCGACGGCCTTGAGTTTGTACAAGCCGGAGCGGCGACCCATGCGTTCGACCGTGCTTACGCGGGCTATCTGCGTCAAGAACGTTGCCGCAGGGTTCTTTCCACCGATCCGATGCCCTTCGGCGACCACCAAGTCCTGGTAGCTAGGCGAGCACGAGCACGCAGCCCAGCCACGTATGTCACAGCGGCGCGCGTGGCGGACTTGGACCCCCTCGCGGCGTCCGCTGGGCGCTTTGCTCCCGGCCTCTCTAACCGCCCTGCGTGTCGCCATCTCCGCACACATAGCTCTGGACAGCGGGCGAAGCAACGCCTGCGCGATCGTTGCGCGACGGTCCCGGGTGCCCGACGGGCCGCATTTTTCGGATCTCGTGTGAATGGCCAGCCTGGAACGGGCGCCAGCGAGGCATCCTCGATGTGGCTGATTTGCGGCCACAAAGTACGACGGAGCGGCGCCGGAGTCGAACCGACCGAGCCGTGGGTTGCACGGCCGCACTGGTTTTGAAGACCAGCTGGGCCACCGGGCCCCTGCCGCTCCAAGCGTCAGGCTAGCCCTTCTTGGGTCGACCCAATCGGCCGCCGGAGGCGGGCTTTGCCCGCCGGGAGGCTCGCGACCGCTGTCTCGGCGACCCGCGAAGAAGGGGGCTCACGGGGGAAACATGGTTTCACCCGTGCTTAGCTGGGCCACCGGGCCCCTGCCGCTCCTCTACCAGCCTAGCCCTCTTCGGGAAGCCAGTCTTTCGTGAGATAGAGCCAAAACGCGAGCCCCGCGTACGGGCCGTAGCGCTTGAAGCGGCGTTCGATCGTCTGGTCGGCGAGGTTCCGCTTCGCGCCCGCGAGGCGCATGTACGTCGGGCGTGTCCACGAGTCGAGGATCAGGCGGGAATACCGGCCGAGGGCGGTCGTCATCACGTGCGCGGCGGCGTAGGGCCCGACGCCCGGGAGGGCGAGCAGCCGCGCGGCGACCTCGTCGTCGGGCAACTCCGGATCCTCCAGGTCGTCGAGGACCGTCGTTCCCTCCGCGACCGAGGCAGCGAGGGAGCGCAGGTACGGCCCCCGATAGCCGGCGCGTGCGACGTTGCGGTAGAACGACTCGGCCGTCTCGGCCATCACCGCGGGGGAGGGAAACGCGCGGCCGCCGCCGGGAGCCTTAGGCCCGAGCTCGGACACGAGCGCGGTCGTCATCCGCACCGTTCCGCCCCAGGCGCAGTTCGTGGTGCAGATCGTCTTGACGACGTCCTCGAAGAGCGTGGCGCTCCGCAGCATGCGTCCGGCGCCTGCCGCGGCCCAGCGCAGGTCCTTGTCGACGGCCGCGACGGCATAAAACGGCGAGAGGTCGTCGTCGAGCCGCAGCATGCTCCGCAGCGTTTCCACGATCGCGGCGGCGTCGCGAGTGCCGACGCGTACGCCCTCGACGCGAGCGTGCCCGCGCCTGCCGGGCGCGAGCGTCACCGTGCGTGCTCGACCGCCTGAGAGCGCAAGCGTGACCTCCAGCGTGTCGCCGTCGAGCCGGTGGGGCGGCAATGAAGCCACCCCGTGCGAGTGCAGCGTGCGGCGCAGGTCGACGGGCTCGCCGCC
>JALZOQ010000021.1 GCA_030913835.1 Actinomycetota bacterium
AAGCGCGCGCATCAGCGCGGCGCTCTGGTCGAGCTCGGGCCGGTAGGGGAAGAGCGCGACAGTCGAGTCGCCGAGCGCCCGGTCGAGCTCCGCTTCCGGCAGGTAGCCGAGCCGCCACTCCGCGAGCGACCCGGCGGCCGCGCGGTAGCGCTCGACCGGTTCGAGCGGATCGCCGGCGACGAGCAGCCGCGCGCCGTCGACGCGCTTCGTCGCGGCAATCGCGTCGTCGAGGCCTTTGTACGGGCGGATGACGCCGAGGCAGAGGAGCGTATGGCCGTCGTCGGTGCGTGGCGGGTCGCTCGGTGAGACGGGGAGCGGGATCACGCGGAGCCGCTCGCGGTCGACGCCGAGAGCACCAAGCGTCTCGGCCCCGTGCTCGCTGTGCACGACGATGCGGTCGAAGCGGGACAGCAGGGCTCGCCAGAGCGCGCGCTTCGAGGCCGTTCGCCTGGGCAGAAGGTCGTGGGCGGTGAAGACCGCCGCGCCGTCGAGGCGGAGGAAGCGCCTGTCGAGCCCGGGCGCGGCGAGCCACTGCACGTGGAGGACGTCTGCGCGGCGGCGGTTCAGGCGCGCGAGCCCGGCAAGGTGCTCCGCGGCCTTGACCGGCAGACGCAGGGGGGAGCGTCGGAAGAGCCGGGACGAAACGGGGTAGAAGAGCTCGTCGCGACGGTAGCCCTCGGGCACTGGCGGCTCCCCGAAGCGAAACCGTGAGGTGACGAGCTCGACGTCCACGCCGGCGCGCGCGAGCGACGAGGCGAGCTCGTGGTCGTACACCGGGGTGAACGCGGGCGGGTCGGCGATGAGGACGTGCATGGGACGTAGGCTAATTCGGTGAGCGTCCTCGTCCGGAGTTGGAATCTCTTCCACGGCAACACGAAGCCGTCGGGCCGGGTCGCTCACCTCGAGCGAATGGTGCGCCTGGCGGTCGAGGGCGACCCCGAAATCGTGCTCCTGCAGGAGGTTCCCGGGTGGGCGCTGCGGCGGCTGGAGGACTGGAGCGGGTACGCCGCGATCGGCGACGTCGCGGCTCCTCCGACTCTCGGGCCCCTACCGTCCACCTACTGGATCGGGAAAGCGCTGACCACGCTCAACCCAGGCCTTCTCCGCTCCGCGTTCTCGGGACAGGCGAACGCGATCCTGCTTGCGCGGCGTCTGTCTGTGTCCGCGCACGAGCGGCTGGTCCTGAACCCGGGCGACTTCCGGCGGCGCGAGGCGAGGCGGCTCGGCCTCGGACTCGTGGCGCGCTTGGCGTGGGCCGGCGAGCGGCGCGTGTGCCAGGCGGTGCGCGTCGCGCTTCCCGACGGACGCAGCGCGCTCGTAGCCAACCTGCACGCGACGAGCTATCCGCCGGACCACCGTCTTCCCGAGGCCGAGCTCCGCCGTGCCGCCGCCTGGGTGGACGGCCTGGCGGGCATGGACGACATCGTCGTGCTGGGAGGCGACCTGAATCAGAGCGTGCGCAACTCCCCGTTCCTCGAGGAGCTCGAGCGGGCGGGCTACAGCGCCCCGGGCAGGGGTATCGACCACATCCTCGTGCGCGGCGCCGAGCTCGAGCGGCCTCTGAGTCGTTGGCCGGACGAGCGGCGCCTGCTCGACGGCAAGCTCCTGTCCGACCATGCTCCCGTGGAGGTGACGATCCGGTGACGTTCGAAGAGGCGCGCGCCCAGTTCCCGGTGCTCGAGCACCTCGCGTACCTGAACGCCGGCTCGATGGGGCCGCTGACCCGGGCGACGGGGAACGCGATGGCGGACGCGCTCCGTTCCGACGTCGAGGACGGCCGCGTCGGCACCGCCTACTTCGAGCGGATGCTCGCCCTTCGGGCCGCCGTACGGCAACGGTTGGCCGGGCTCGTCTCGGTCACGCCCGACCGCATCGCCTTGACCAGCTCGACGACGGATGGCTGCAACATCGTGCTCGGCGGGCTCGAGCTCGGCTCCGAGGACGAGATCGTGACGACGGACGCCGAGCACCCCGGCCTCCTCGGCCCGCTCTGCGTCTCCGGAGCGAAGGTCGTCGTCGCTCCGGTCACCACGCGGCCGGCCGGCGAGGCCGTGGACACGATCCGCGCTGCGGTCACTCCGCGCACGCGGCTGATCGCGCTCTCCCACGTGCTTTGGACGACGGGCCAGGTGATCCCGGTCCACGAGCTGAAGCAGGCCACGGGGCTGCCGCTGCTCGTGGACGGCGCGCAGTCGGTCGGGGCGATCGCGGTCGAGGCTGGAAACGCCGACTTCTACACGGTCTCGTGCCAGAAGTGGCTCTGCGGGCCCGACCCGCTCGGCGGTCTTTACGTCGCCGAGCCCGAGCACCTGCGAATCGCAGCGCCGAGCTACTTCTCGCAGGAAGCGATGGAGGTCGACGGGGCGTTCGTCCCCAAGGAGGGCGCGCTGCGGTTCGACCGGGGCTGGCTGGCGGTGCCCTCGCTCGCCGGTCTCGTCGCGGCGCTCGACGT
>JALZOQ010000023.1 GCA_030913835.1 Actinomycetota bacterium
CTGCCGCTCTCTCGGCACATCGAAGAAGGAGGGGGCTCGTGGGGGAAACCTGGGTTCCCCCACGTCAAGGAAAGAGGGATGGCGAATGCCTGAAAAAAGCAATCTGCACAAGCTGAGCGAAGCCGGCGTCAGCGTCTGGATCGACTACCTCTCGCGAGATCTGATCCACGAGGGCGAGCTCGAGCGGATGATGCGCGAGGACGCGATCGTCGGCGTGACCTCCAACCCGACCATCTTCCAGAAGGCGATCTCGTCCGGTAGCTACTACGACGAGCAGTTGAAGGAGCTCCTGGGTGCCGGCGAGACCGACGAGCGGGAGATCTTCATCAAGCTCACCTGCCGCGACGTGACCGATGCGTGCGACCTCCTCCGCAAGGTCTGGGACCAAGGGAAGGGCATGGACGGCTACGTCTCCTGGGAAGTCGACCCGGCGCTGGCCTACAAGCGCGAGGAGACCTACGCCCAAGCGATGCGCCTGCACGAGCTCGCCGATCGGCCGAACCTGCACGTGAAGATCCCGGGGACGGAGCCCGGCCTCGGCGCGATCGAGGACTGCATCGCCGAGGGCAGGAACATCAACGTCACGCTGATCTTCTCTCTGCAGCGCTACAGCGAGGTCGTCGAGTCGTACATCCGCGGCCTCGAGCGGCTCGTCGCGGCGGGCAAGGACCCGACGAAGGTCGCGTCGGTCGCGAGCTTCTTCGTCTCGCGCGTCGACACCGAGGTGGACAGGCGCCTCGACGAGATCGGCGGCCACGACGAGCTAAAGGGGAGGCTCGGAATCGCGAACGCGCGCCTGGCCTACGCGCACTGGAAGGAAGTCTTCTCCGGTGAGCGCTGGGAGCTCCTCGCCTCCAAGGGCGCCACGAAGCAGCGCTGCCTGTGGGCCTCGACCTCCGTCAAGAGCCCCGACTACCGCGACGTGATGTACGTCGAGGAGCTGATCGGGCCGGAGACGGTGAACACGATGCCGCAGGAGACGATCGAGGCCTTCCAGGATCACGGCGAGGTCAAGCCGAACTCGATCGAGCACGACCTGGACG
This sequence comes from Actinomycetota bacterium, assembly GCA_030913835.1. Taxonomy (GTDB): domain Bacteria; phylum Actinomycetota; class Thermoleophilia; order Gaiellales; family Gaiellaceae; genus UBA5186. The sequence goes on from JALZOQ010000023.1 coordinate 1,044, forward strand.
GCGCGCGTCGGCTTCTCGAGCAGCTCGCGGAGGCCGGCATCGACTACGACGACGTCGTCGAGGTGCTCGAGCAGGAGGGTGTGCAGAAGTTCGCCGACTCCTTCGACGAGTTGCTCGAAGGCATTCGCTCCAAGCGCGGCGAGCTCCAGCCGGCATGAGGCACCGCTCGCGGTGCCTCCGACCAGTCGACACGATCGAAGGTCACGAGGGACGGTCCTGAGCTCGAACTCGGATCTCGTCCGCGGGATCTGGGCGCGCGACAAGGGCGTCTGGACGAACGCGGACGAGGACCGCTGGCTCGGTTGGCTCGATGCGCCGCTGAAGGGCGAGCACGTCCTCGAAGCGGAGTTCGCTGAGCAGGCGCGCGAGGCCGGGCTCGACACGTGCGTCCTGCTCGGGATGGGCGGGTCGAGCCTCGCCCCCGAAGTGCTGAAGCGGACGTTCGACGCCAAGGGCTTTCACGTCCTCGACACGACGCACCCCGCGATGATCCGCCACGTCCTCGAGTTCATCGATTTCGAAAGGACGCTCTTCATCGCGTCATCGAAGTCGGGCTCGACGCTCGAAACGCGCTCCCATCTGGACTTCTTCTGGGAGAAGACCGGTCGAGACGGCAGCAAGTTCGCCGCGGTCACCGATCCGGGCTCGTCGCTCGAGAGCGAGGCTCGCCGGCGTGAGTTCCGGGCGATCTTCGCCGGCGATCCTACGATCGGAGGGCGCTACTCGGCGCTCTCGGCGTTCGGGCTCGTGCCGGCCGCGGTGATGGAAATCGACGTCGGACGCCTGCTCGAGCGTGCGCGCGAGATGGTCGACGCTTGCCGCCTGGATGAGGGCAACCCGGGCCTGGAGCTCGGCTTGCAGCTCGGTGACGGCTGGCGCGAAGGGCGCGACAAGGTGTGCATCGACGAAACCGACGGCGGGTTCGGGCTCTGGGCCGAGCAGCTGATCGCCGAGTCGACCGGGAAGCAGGGCAAGGGGCTCATCCCAGCGCCGGGCGAGTCGCCCGAAGGACCGGATCGCCAGCGGGGCGAGGTGCGCCTCCCCGATCCCTACGAGCTCGGCCAGGAGTTCTTCCGCTGGGAGTTCGCCGTCGCCGCGGCGGGCTCCATCCTCGGGATCAATCCCTTCGACCAACCGGACGTGCAGGCGGCCAAGGACCGGACGAAGCAGGTGCTCGACTCGGGCGAGGAGTCGCGGCTCGAGCCCGAGAGCTCGCCCGAGGAGCTGTTCGCGCAGGCGCGCGAGGGCGATTACGTCTGCATCCAGGCGTTCATCGACCCGCTGCGAGAGGGCGAGCTGCAGCCGCTCGTGGAGCTCGCACGGCAGACCGGCTGTGTCGTCACGCAAGGCCTCGGCCCGCGCTACCTTCACTCGACGGGTCAGCTGCACAAGGGTGGTCCGAACACCGGCCTGTTCCTGCAGGTCGTCGACGAAACCGGTGCGGAGATCGCCATTCCCAATCAGCCGTTCGGCTTCGGCAAGCTGATTCGCGCACAGGCCGCGGGTGATTTCGAGTCGTTGCGGGAACGCGGACGCCGAGTCGCACGCGTCAGATTGGAGGACGTTTGAGTGCCCCATCCGCCGACCGCGGCGCGCCCCGACGCCCGGAAAGCGGCGCGATGCGGCGTCCTCAGTCGCGCCCGTACCCTCCGGGTACGAACGCTCCCTGCGTCCTTGTCTCGCTTGCTTTCCGAACGCCGGAACATCGCCACAGCCGACGGAAGGAGCACTAGATGCAACTCGGGATGATCGGCCTCGGCCGAATGGGCGGGAACATGACGAAGCGGCTCGAGCAGGCCGGCCACGAGGTGATGACGTACGACCCAAAGGTCGCGTCCACGGCCGAGTCCATCGCCGAGCTCGCGACACAATTGCAGGCTCCTCGCGCGCTGTGGCTGATGGTCCCCTCCGGTGAGATCACGGAGCAAACCTTCGTCGAGGCGCTCGCGCACAGCGAGCCCGGTGACACGATCGTCGACGGCGGCAACTCGTTCTTCCGAGACTCGAAGCGCCGCCACGGCGTCGCGGCAGCGAAAAGCGTCCACTTCGTCGATGCGGGCGTGTCGGGCGGCATTTGGGGGCTCGAGGTCGGGTACTGCCTGATGGTCGGCGGCGACCGTGAGCCCGTGCAGCGCCTGGAGTCGATCTTCGGTGCGCTCGCGCCCGAGAACGGCTACGCGCACGTTGGCGAGTCGGGCGCAGGGCACTTCGCGAAGATGGTCCACAACGGGATCGAGTACGGCCTGATGCAGGCCTACGCCGAGGGCTTCGAGGTGATGGAGCACTCGGAGTACGACTACGACCTGCAGCAGGTCGCCGGAATCTGGCGCTACGGCTCGGTCGTGCGCTCGTGGCTGCTCGAGCTCCTGCACGCGGCTTTCGAGGCGCACGGCGGCAACCTGGACGACATCGCGCCGTACGTCGAAGACTCCGGCGAGGGCCGCTGGACGATCAACGAGGCGATCAACGAGAACGTGCCCGTGCCGGTGATCTCGGCGGCGCTGTTCGCTCGGTTCGCGTCTCGTGACGAGATCAAGTTCTCCGCGAAGGTCGCGGCGGCCCTGCGGAATCAGTTCGGTGGCCACGCGGTCAAGGCGGTCGAGGCTGCGAAGACGACGCCGCAGGATCCGCGCTAGTGGCGTCTCGTGTTCAGACAGGCCTCGTTGGAGCTGCTGGCGAGTACTACGTCGCCGCTGAGCTGTCGCGTCGAGGTTGGCTCGCAACGGTCACGATCAAGAACGCACCCGGAACGGACGTCTTGGCGCAACACGGGGATCAACGGGAGCTGGCGGTGTCGATCCAAACGAAAACATCGTCGAACACCAATTCGTTCCAGATCGGGGCGAAGGCTGAATCGGTGGCAACCGGTGATCGGCAGTGGTTCGTGCTGGTTGGGCTTACGCCTCTAGGCGAGCGGCCCGTGTTCTACATCGTCCCGCACGATGTCGTCGCCGGATGCATATTTGCAAG
>JALZOQ010000072.1 GCA_030913835.1 Actinomycetota bacterium
CGACCGCACCGGGCGGGATCGCGGGCGCCTCGGCGCGCGCCGTGCCCGCCGCGACGGACGCGGCGACGAGCGCAAGGAGCAGCAGCCGTCGCATGGTGATCAAACGCGGCCCCGCACCCGGCGGGTACCGCGCTGCGCCTAGTTTCCCTCGTCCGAGGGAGCCGCGTCCAGCAGCGCGTCCAGTCCGACCGTCAACCCAGGCGGCAGCGTCGGGAGCCGCTCCAGCGCGAGCAGCACGCCGGGGACAAACGCCTCGCGCGAGTACGTGTCGTGGCGGATCGTCAGCGTCTCGCCCGTCCCGCCGAAAATGACCTCCTGGTGGGCGACGAGTCCGGGCAGCCGGATCGAGTGGATTGGCACGTCGCCGCCGAGCCGGGCGGCCGTCGCCTTGGCCGTCCCCGACGGTGCGTCGCGCTTCGTCTCGTTGTGGAGCTCGACGATCTCGGCCCGCGGAAGGTACTGCGCAGCCGCTTCCGCCAATCGCATCATCAGGACCGCGCCGAGTGCGAAGTTCGGCGCGTGGAAGAGGACGAGACCCCGCTCCCGCGCGAGTTCGCCCAGCGGCTGAAGATCGAAGCCCGTCGTGCCCACCACGCACGCCACACCCTGCTCGAGGCACGCGCGCACGTTCGCCTCCCCCACGTCGGGCGTCGTGAAGTCGAGCGCGGCATCCAGACCGGCCACGTCGACCGGGTCCTCCGACCCGAGGCCGCGAACCTCGTGGCCGGCCGCAGCGAGCGCAGGTTCGAGCGCGGCGCCCACCTTGCCGCGATGGCCAAGCAGGGCGAGTTTCACGCCGCCGCTGCGAGCAGGCTGGGATTCACGCGGCGCACGGCCTTGCGAAAGCGCGCGGCGCTCGGCCCGATCCCGGAGATCGAGAGCTTCTCGGGCGCGAGGAGCAGCGCGGCGAGCTCGGCGACCGCGTCGGGCTGCACAGCCTCGATCTCGGCGATGATCCGCTCGAAGGACAGCAGCTCCGTGTCGCAGACCAGCGACTTGCCGAGCCGCGTCATCCGGTTCGAGGTCGACTCCATCGAGAGCATGATTCGCCCCTTGAGGTTCTCCTTCGCCCGCTCGAGCTCGCGCTCCTTGAGGTGGCCCGCGGCGATGTCGGCGAGCTGCTCGCCGACGATCTCGAGGCACGGCCCCAGATTCTCCTCGCGCGTCCCGACATAGACGCCGAGGAGCCCGGTGTCGGTGTACTGGGACGCGAACGAGTAAACCGAGTACGCCATCCCGCGCTTCTCGCGAATCTCCTGAAAGAGCCGCGACGACGCAGACCCGCCGAGGATCGCGTCGAGGATCGAGGCGGCGAAGCGTCGCCGGTCGGAGCGCGAGATCCCGGGGGCGCCGATGCAGACGTGGTACTGCTCGGTGTCCTTGCGCGCGAAGCGGAGGCCCGGCGCCGGCACGCGCACGAGCGGCTGGCGGGGCCGCATCTTCGCGTCGGCCGAGGCCTTCTGACTGCGTGCGCGCTCGACGAGCCGCAGGAGCCGATCGTGCTGGAGGTTCCCGGCGGCGGCGATCACGATGTTGCCGCCGTTGTAGGTGGCGCGGTGAAAGCCGGCGATCGCGCGGCGGCTGACTCCTGAGATGATCTCGCGCGTCCCGATCACCGGGCGTCCGAGCGGATGGCTGCCGAAGACCGCCTCGGAGAACAGGTCGTGGACGAGCTCCTGCGGCGTGTCCTCGTACATAGCGATCTCCTCGAGGACGACCTCGCGCTCGGCGTCGAGCTCGGCGAACGCCGGGCAGAAGACCATGTCCGCCATCACGTCGACGGCCGTCTCGAGGTGAGCGTCGGGCACGCGCGCGTACACGACCGTGTGCTCGCGCGACGTGGCCGCGTTGAGCTCCCCGCCCAGCCCGTCGAAGATCTCAGCGATCTCCTGGGCTGTGTAGGCGCGGGAGCCCTTGAAGAGCAGATGCTCGATGAAATGCGACACGCCGGCTCGGTCGTCGCGCTCGTCGCGCGAGCCGGCTCCGATCCAGAAGCCGAGCGCGATCGAGCGAACGCTCGGAACACGCTCCGAGACGACCCGCTCGCCCGAATCCAGCTCCGAGAGGACGTACTTCTGCACAGGAGGATCGTAACGGCGTTCGATTCCTCGCAATTCCCGCTGGAAAACGAGATACTTCTGCTCCTTTCGGACGATGCGCCGCCTGCTGCTCATTATCCCGGTCGCCGCGATCGCGGCCTTCGCCGCGGCGCCCTCCGCAGAGCATCCGGCGGTGCCGATCCCCGCGGGCGTCACGGTCGACGGCGTTCGCATCGGCGGGCTCACCTCCGAGCCTGCCCGCACGCGCGTGCGCGCCGCCTTCGACCGCCCCCTGCGGTTCGTCTACCACGGCCGGCGGTGGACCGCGCGCCCCTCGCGCTTCGGCGCCACGAGCCAAGTGGACGACGCAATCACCGAGGCGTTGCAGGCCCGCCCCGGCGCCCAGCTCGAGCTCGACGTGACCTCGTCGCGCGAACAGGTCCGCAGCTACGTGCGCTACCTCGCCCGGCGGTTCGCCCGCAAGCCGGTCGACTCCGAGGTCCGCGGCGTCAGAGCCGGGCTCCGGCCCGCGATCACGCCCGCGAAGCCCGGAGTGCGCGTGGACCAACGAACGATGAGGGCCGCGATCGAGAACGCCCTGCGCTATGGCTTGCGCCCGCCGATCGCGCTGGCCACGAAGTCGGCCCCGCCGAAGGTGACCCCGCGCACGATCGGGCCGGTGATCGTGATTTCGCGCGGCTCCAACCGCTTGTTCCTCTACGACGGGCCCAGGCTCGTCCGGAGCTTTGGCGTCGCGACCGGCAGTGCGCGGTACCCCACCCCGTCCGGGCAGTTCACGATCGTCCAGTTGCAGCGCCACCCGTGGTGGACACCCCCGCCCTCGGACTGGGCGAAGGGCTTGAAGCCGGTCCCGCCCGGGCCCGGGAACCCGCTCGGCACGCGCTGGATGGGAACGTCGGCCTGGGGCGTCGGCATCCACGGCACTCCCGACGCGGCCTCGATCGGCTACTCGGCCTCCCACGGCTGCATCCGGATGCAGATCCCGCAGGCGGAGTGGCTCTTCGAGCACGTTCGCATCGGCACCCCCGTCGTCATCGTCTGACACCCGGCCGCACGCTTCGCGGAGCCGCGTCGGCACGGGGTACCGTGAAATAGATGCCGCGCGGCCGCACCTTCGAGCCCCAGGACCCGCCGGAGCGCCCGGACGACCCGGCCGTGCGGCGCGCGAACCTTCGCCGCGTCGCGGGGCTCTTCCGTCCCTACAAGGCCCGCCTCGGCACGGTGCTCGCGCTCATCGCCCTTTCGGCGCTGCTCGGGATGGCCTCACCGTTCCTGCTGCGCGATCTCCTCGACGACGCGATCCCGAACCGGGACACGCGCCTGCTGAACCTGCTCGTCGGGGGCATGATCGCGATTGCGATCGTCACCGCGGTGCTCGGCGTCCTGCAGACCTGGATGTCGAACGTCGTCGGCCAGCGGGTGATGCACGACCTGCGCGCGGCCGTGTACCGGCACCTGCAGCGCCTCTCGCTCGCGTTCTTCACGCGCACGCGCACCGGGGAGGTGCAGTCGCGGATCGCGAATGACATCGGCGGCGTCCAGAGCGTCGTCACCTCCACTGCGACGTCGATCGTCTCGAGCGTCACCACGGTGATCACGACCATCGTCGCGATGTTCTTGCTGGACTGGCGCCTGGCGGCTTTCGCGCTTGCGCTGCTCCCGCTCTTCGTCTTCCTCACCCGGCGCGTGGGCGCGCAGCGCAAGAAGATCACGACTCAGCGGCAAGGGACCCTCGCGGACATGTCCACGTTGGTCGAGGAGTCGCTGTCGGTCTCGGGGATGCTCCTCGGGAAGACGATGGGCCGCTCGGGCGAGCTCGCCGACCGTTTCGAGGGGGAATCGCGCGGGCTCGCGGACCTCGAGGTGCGCCGGCAGATGGCCGGACGCTGGGTGATGGCGTCGATCCAGACCACGTTCTCGGTCATGCCCGCGGCGGTCTACTGGTTCGGCGGCATGGCGATCGCGAGCGGCAGCGGGGCGATCACGATCGGCACGCTCGTCGCGTTCACGACGCTGCAGACGCGGCTCTTCTTCCCGATCAGCCAGCTCCTCTCGGTCGGAATCGACGTGCAGACCTCGCTCGCCCTGTTCGACCGGGTCTTCGAGTACCTCGACCTGCCCGTTGAGATCGCGGAGCGATCCCGCGCGCGCCCGCTCCCGCGCTGTCGCGGCGACGTGACGTTCGACCGCGTCTGGTTCCGGTACTCATTGGATGCCCCCTGGACGCTCCGCGACGTCTCGATCGATGTCGCGGCCGGCACGCGCACGGCGATCGTCGGAGAGACGGGCTCCGGAAAGACCACCCTCGGCTACCTGGTCGCGCGGCTGTACGACGTCGAGCGCGGCCGCGTGCTCCTCGACGGCATCGACGTCCGCGACGCGACGTTCGAGTCGCTGGCCAGGACCGTCGGCGTCGTGTCCCAGGAGACGTACCTCTTCCACGCGTCGATCCGCGAGAACCTGCGCTTCGCGCGGCCGAATGCGACGGACGAGGAGATCGAAGCTGCTGCACGCGCCGCGCGAATCCACGAGCTGATCGCGGGACTCGAGGACGGCTACGACACGAAGGTCGGCGAGCGCGGCTACCGCTTCTCCGGCGGCGAGAAGCAGCGGATTGCGATCGCGCGCACGATCCTCCGCAACCCGCCGGTGCTGGTGCTCGACGAGGCGACGAGCTCCCTCGACACTCGGACGGAGCGGGCTGTGCAGGAGGAGCTCGACCGGCTCACCGAGGGCCGCACGACGATTGCGATCGCTCACCGGCTCTCCACAGTGCGCGACGCCGACCAGATCGTCGTGCTCGACGGCGGCCGCATCGTCGAGCGAGGGAGACACGAGGAGCTCGTCGACCTCGGCGGCCGCTATGCGGGTCTCGTGGAGCGCGACATCGACCTGGCATTGGCCGAGTAACTCGGCCGGTCATTGGTCTGGCGCGCTTCGTGTTGGCCTGGGGGACCGCGCATCGGGCTCGCCACTGTGGAGAGCTCGGCACCCACCCGTGCGCTTTTGCTCGCTAGGCTCGAGCCATCGGGGAGGGAGGTTGGGTTCCCGGGCCGTCAAG
>JALZOQ010000080.1 GCA_030913835.1 Actinomycetota bacterium
GTCGACGAGTTCCAGGACACGAACCGTCTGCAGACGGAGCTGATCGACCTGCTGACCGAGGGCTTCGACGACCGCGATCTCTTCTTCGTCGGGGACGAATTCCAGTCGATCTACGGTTTCCGCCACGCGGACGTGCAGGTCTTCCGCGAGCGGCGCGAGCGCTCGGCCCTGAGGCTGCCGCTGACGAGGAACTACCGCTCGCGCCCCGAGGTGCTCGCGGCGGTCAACTACCTCTTCGGCTCGCACTTCGGCGGCGAGTTCCAGCCGCTCGCGGCGTCGGGCGACTTCCCGGATCCGGTCTTCGGCCACCCGGTGGAGCTGCTCGTCACCGACAAGTCGACCTACGCGGACACGGGCGAGCATTGGCGGCGCGGCGAGGCGAAGCACATCGCGCGGCGCGTGCGGGAGCTCGTCGACACGGGTGCGGCCTCCGCCGGCGAGATCGTGCTGCTGTTCGCGGCCGGCACCGACGCGGAGTGGTACGAGGAGGAGCTTCGCGCGCTCGGCCTGCCGACGTACCGCGCGACCGGGCGCGGCTACTTCGGCCAGCAGCAGGTGGTCGACCTGCTCGCGTACCTGCGCCTGCTCCAGAACCGCTACGACGACGAGGCGCTGCTGACCGTGCTGGCGTCGCCGTTCGTCGGCGTGTCGAACGACGCGCTCGTCCTGATCCGCGACGCCGCACCGCGACGGCCGCTCTTCAGCGGCATCGAGCGCGAGCTTCCGCCGGCGCTCGCCGAGGATGACGCGCGGATGCTGAAGGCGTTCCGGCAGCGCTACGAGCGGCTTGCCGGCGCCATGGGGCGGCTCTCGCTCGAGCGGCTCTGCGACGCGATCGTCTCCGAGCACGACTACGACCTGGCCATCCTCGCTCAATGGGACGGCAGGCGCCGCTACGCGAACCTGCGCAAGCTCGCGCGCCTGGCCCGCTCGTACGAGGAGCTGCGCGGGGCGGACGTCGAGGGGTTCATCCGCTTCGTGGCCGCGCAGGACGCGGTCGGGGCGAGGGAGCTCGAGGCCGTCGCGGAGGAGGAAGGAGCCGACGCCGTGCGGCTGCTCACGATCCACGCCGCGAAGGGTCTCGAGTTCAAAGTCGTGATCGTCGCCGATGCCGGGCGCGACAAGGCACCGCCGGGCTTCGACGAGATCCTGGCGCTCTCGGACGGACGCTTCGGCTTCCGCGTAGCCGACCCGAGCACGAGCACGCGGCGCGGCGCGTTCGAGTACGACGCTGTGCGCGAGACCCGGAAGGCAGAGGAGGAAGCGGAGAAGCTCCGCCTCTACTACGTCGCGATGACCCGCGCGAAGGAGCGCCTGATCGTGTCGGGCGCGATCGACCGCGGCAAGCCGGCGGATGCGAACACGCCGATCGGCTGGGTGCTCGGGCGCCTCGACGCGGAGGCGGAGCTCGAAGCAGGCGGCGACGAGCCGCTCGATCTCGAGCGTGGCGGGGCCTCACTGCTGGTCCGCATCGACCGGTACCGGCCCGAGGCGGCCGACTCGTACGAGCCCGCCGCCGAGGACGGTCAGCTCGCGCTCTTCGCCGAGCCTGAGGACATTTCCGCTCCGCGGGCTGCGCCCGTGCTGCCGCCGCTCGCGCCTCTGCCGGTGGCCCCCGTGCACCGGGTCCGACGGCTCTCCTTCACCGCGCTCTCGCTCTTCGAGCAGTGCTCGTATCGCTACTACGCGCAGCGGGTCGCCGGCATGCGGGAGCGGCGGCCGGCGCTCGGCACCGGCGCCGGAGGTCTCGCCGCGACCGAGACCGGCGACGCCGTCCACAGGCTGCTCGAGCGCGTCGACCTGTCGGCCCCGACCCTCCCCGACGTCGAGCAGGTCCGGGCCTGGTATCCGACCGTCTCCGACGAGGAGCTGGCGCGCATCCGCGGGTTCGTCGAGAGCTACTGCGGCTCCGAGCTCGCCCGGCGGATCTCTGGGCTCGAGGGCGCTGCCAAGGAGCGACATTTCACGTTCGAGCACGAGGGTGTCCTGCTCCATGGCTACCTCGACGTCGTGCACGTGGCGGGCGAGCACGCGCTCGTCCTCGACTACAAGACGAACTCGCTGGCGGAAGGCACGCCGGAAGAGATCGTCGAGGCCGACTACCGGCTGCAGCGGCTCGTGTACGCGCTCGCGTGCTTCCGGGCCGGCGCGCGGGAGGTCGAGGTCGTCTACCACTTCCTCGAGCGGCCCGACGCGGTCGTCTCGACTGTCTTCTCGCGCGAGCAGGCCGCTGAGCTCGAGGCCGAGCTCTCGACGGCGATCGCGCGGATCCACGCCGGCGAGTTCGTCCCGACTCCGAGCGAGTTCGTCTGTGCGACGTGCCCGGCGCTCGATCTGGTCTGCGCCGGGCCGCGACTGCGCAGCGCGCCACCGCCGCCGGCGACTCCAGCACTGGCGGTTCGCTAGGCGCCGACTCGGCGGCGCCGTATCAGGACGGGTGGGCTTTGCCCGCGCGTCCGTCTGCGCTCCCTGACCAGCACGCTGGAATCGAAGGTACGCCTAAGCCCCGACCTCGACGGTCGTCACGCTGACGTTTGCAACCTCTCGCCAAGTCATCGACTCGATGTCTTCGCGTGCGAGATAGGCGGCCGCGAGCCGGATCGGCCCGCCGTGGCTCACGATCGCGATCTCCTCTGCGGGCGGATCCTCGAGCAGCCGGTCGAGAAAGGTGCTCACGCGGTGCCAGACCTCCCGGCGACTCTCGCCCTCATCGGGCCGCGTGTCGGGATTCCGCCAGAAAGCCTCGGGGTCGTCGAGCCGGGCCTCGACCTCGGAGTCGTGGAGCCCTTCGAAGGCGCCGAAGTTTCGTTCCCGCAGGATCGGGTCGACGAGGAGCTCGAGGCCGAGACGATCCGCGAGCGGCCGGGCCGTGTCGAGCGCGCGACTGAGGTCGCTGGAGTAGATCGCCTCGATTGGCCAGTCCGCGAGCCGCTCCGCGAGCTCGCGCGCCTGTTCCTCGCCGCGCGGGGAGAGTGGGACGTCGCTGTGGCCCTGGACGCGCCGGCCCGCATTCCACTCGGTCTCGCCGTGTCGGATGAAGTGCAGCGTCGGCACGTGCCGGACGCTAGCTGCCGGATCGGTAACGTCGCGCCGATGCCGCGCAGCTACGTCCACGAGGCGCGTCGGCGTGTCGGCCCGAAGAAGGCACGGATCCGGCCGATCATCGAACGGCTCAAGGCGGCGCACCCCGACGCCGGGATCGCGCTGCGGTCGCGCAACGACCTCGAGCTCCTCGTCGCGGTGATGCTCTCCGCGCAGACGACGGACGTGAACGTCAACAAGGTCACCGATGCGCTGTTCGCGAAGTACCGCCGTCCCGAGGATTACCTGGCGGTTCAGCCGGCCGAGCTCGAGCGCGACATCTTCGCCACGGGCTTCTTCCGTCAGAAGACGAAGGCCCTTCGCGGGACGATGATGATGCTGATCGAGGAGTTCGACGGCCGCGTCCCCGACGACTTCGACGACCTGCTGAGGCTGCCGGGCGTCGCGCGGAAGACGGCGAACGTCGTGTCGGCGGAGCGGGGCAGACCCGTTGGGATCGTCGTCGACACGCACGTCCGGCGGCTGTCGCAGCGCCTCCGCCTGACCAGGCGGGAGGATCCCGTCAAGATCGAGCAGGATCTGATCAGGCTCGTGCCGCGCGAAGAGTGGGCGATCTTTCCGCACCTGCTGATCTGGCACGGCCGGCGAGTGTGCATCGCGCGCCGCCCGTTGTGCGAGCAGTGCGTCCTGACGGATCTGTGTCCATCGAGCCGCGTCTAGCCGCCGTTCGGTCGCGTCAGCCTTCGGTCACGATCGCGGGGCGAGGACGACGAGCAACCCGCCGTCTTCGTCGAGCGCCGGAAAGAAATCCCCCGTGATGGGTTTCCGGATGCCGGCCTTCGTCTGGAGCTCGAGCTGCTCGCCGAGCCTTCGGACGCCCCACTCGAGGGCGAGCGCGGCGGGATTCTTTCCGTCCTGGTACCCGGCGAGGCCGAACACCTCGATCACGTTGCGGCCGAGCAGCTCCGACTCGCCGAGGCCGCTCAGCTCGAAGACGCCACGTCCGGCGGCGAGAATTCGCCCTTCCTGGTCGCATACGACGATACCCGCGTTCGGCGCCGGGTAGTAGTCGTCCATCAGCTCGAAGAGGAAGCCGAAGCCGCAGCGGCGGCACGCCGGCGCGCGCTCCGAGAACTCCTCGTAGCCGTCGACGTCGATCGACCGCTCCTTGCAGTTCGGGCAGATGTACACAGGCATCCGGCCATCGTAGATACGGCTGTTCGAGTCACCTGTGCTCGAACCGGCACGAACTCGCGACACGCGGACACTGGCGGCGCCACGCACCAGCCCGTTACGCTCGCCGCGGGGAGGAGGCTAGGGGCACCTGGGGAGAGACATGTCCCAGCGGGCGCCGGCCCGTTAGGTCAGATCCAGCGCTTGCGGCGGAAATAGACGAACTGCGCGAGTGTGGAAACGACGATTACCGTCCACGAGAACAGATAGCCGAGGCGCCAGTGGAGCTCGGGCATGTGGTCGAAGTTCTGCCCGTACACACCGACGATGAAGGTCGGGATGAGCACCATCGAGGCGATCGCGCTCAGCTGCTTCACCCTTTCGTTCTGGTCGATCGAGATCTTCGATTGCGAGTAGTCGCGGACGCCGGCGAGTAGATCGCGGGAAAGGTCGAGCCCCTCGGCGGCGCGGAGGAGCTTGTCGTATGCGTCGGAGAAACGCCGGTCGATCTCAGGTGGGAACAACTCGTAGCTCTCGAGCTCGATCCGATCGTCGATCACCCGACGAACCGCGTCGCGCGTCGGCGCGAGCGTGCGCCGGATGCGCAGCATGTCGTGTCTGAGGTGGGACAACCGCTCGCGGACCTTTGCCGGCGGCAACTCGTCGACGCGCTCCTCCAACCCGTCGATGTCGTCATTGAGGTTGTCGATCAGATCGAGGTAGCGCTCTGCGATTGCGTTGACCAGGTGATACGCGATCATCCCTGCGGGAATCGGCTTCGCGCAGGCTTCGCGAAGCTCCTCCGGGTCGAACGGCTCTCCGTCCGGCGGTGTCTTCCGAACCGTCAGGACTGTGTCGGGCGAGACCACCAGGTCGACTTCCTGGTAGTAGATGCGGTCGGCGTGGGGATGATCCACCGCGACCATGAAGATGCCGAAGACGTAGTCGTCGTGCGATTCCAACGTCGGCCGGGGCCCGCTGTCGCGGTCGTGCGGGTCGAGGATGCGCTCCGTGTCTCGGTCGTCGAGCTTGCGCGAAAGCGCCTCTTCCAGCTGTACGCGGTCGGGGTCGAGCAGGTCGACCCAGCGTGGTGTCTCACCCACGCCGCGAGGGTAACCCCCTCCTCGGCTAGACCTCCGCGGCTTCGGGCCGCGGCGCCGTCGCCGCCGTGCCGGGATGCCCCTCGCGGGCTGCGAGGAACTTCTCGGCGTCGAGGGCGGCCATACAGCCCGTGCCCGCCGCTGTGACCGCCTGCCGGTAGGTGTGATCCTGGACGTCTCCCGCCGCGAACACCCCCGGGATGTTCGTTTCGGTCGAGCCGGCCCGCGTGACGAGATAGCCCGCTTCGTCGTGCTCGAGCTGATCGACGAAGAGCGCGGTGTTCGGATCGTGGCCGATCGCGACGAACAGGCCGTCGGCCGGGACCGTCCACGCGTCGTCGGTGATCGTGTTGCGCAGCCGGACTCCTGACATCTTCCCGTCCTCGACGCCGAGCACCTCCTCGACCACCGCGTTCAGCACGAATTCGATCTTGGGGTTCGAGCGGGCGCGGTCGATCATGATCTGCGAGGCGCGGAACTCGTCGCGCCGGTGCACGACGGTGACCTTGGACGCGAACTTGGTCAGGAAGCTCGCCTCCTCCATCGCGGAGTCGCCGCCGCCCACCACGATCACCTGCTTCTCGCGGTAGAACGCGCCGTCACAGGTCGCGCAGTAGGTGACGCCGCGGCCTTGTAGCGCTTCCTCGCTCGGCAGCCCGAGCTTGCGGGCCGTGGCGCCGGTCGCGACCACGACCGCGTCGGCCTGGTACTCGTCGTCGCCGACCCAGACTCGGTAGGGCTCGGCCGAGAAGTCGACCCGCGTGACGTCGTCGGTCACGAACTCGGTGCCGAAGCGCTCCGCCTGGCGGCGGAAGTCCTGCATCATCTCGGGCCCCATGATCCCGTCGGCGTAGCCGGGGTAGTTCTCGACATCGCTCGTGATCATCAGCTGGCCGCCCCACTGGAACCCCTCGATGAGGAGCGGCTTGAGATTCGCGCGCGCCGCATAGAGCGCAGCGGTGTAGCCGGCGGGGCCGCCGCCGATGATGATCAGCTCTCTCACGTCGTTGTTCACATTTCCTCCACGAAATGATTGCTGGCCGCATCTGGGCCTTGCTGTATTTAACGAATCAGACCGGATAGACGTTCCCGCTCGCCGGGGCGGAGCACATGGACGAACTCGTGCCCGCGCGCCGCGAGCAGCTCCGAGATCATGCGCCCGCCGCGTAGCTGCGGAAACCTGCGACGCGGAGGCATGGGAACCGCTCCTCGCCCGGCTCGTCGGAGCGGAGGCCGCCGTCCTCCTCGAGGTGGCGGTAATCGAGGCCGGCGGCGGCGATCGCCGTCGCGACCGGCTGGTTGAAACTGCGGGTTCCGGCGCGAGAACGGAACGCGGCGGACGTCGATCAGCGTCTCGATCTCAGCCTCCCGCAGGAGGCCGACGAGCTCATCGAGGCTGCGGCGTCCGTGGCCGATCGTGAGCACGAGCGCGGCGAAAGCTTAGGACTACCAATCGCGAGCCCGGGGCAAGAGGAGCGAGCATGGCAGCGGACCGGACGACCGACATCCTGCGCGAGCTTGCGGCGTTCAGGGCCTCCAAGGGACGGGCCGTCAGCATCTACGTCGCGCTCGACCCGAGCGCCGCTCTCAATCCGGGAGACGTCCAGACGCGGACGAACTCCCTGCTGTCGGAGGCGCGCGGCGAGCTCGATGCCGACGGGCTCTCGCACGAGCAACGCGAGGCCCTCAAGGCCGACCTCGAGCGCATCGACGGCTTCTTCCAGGATCTCGACCGGGACGGCGTGCGCGGCATGGCCGTGTACGCGTCGAAGCTCGACGGCGTTTGGCGCACGCTGCGGCTTCCCCGGTCGATCACCGACGCCGTCAAGGTCAACGACGAGTTCCACCTCTCACCGCTCGTGCCGCTGCTGCGGGGGCTCGACGGCACGCTGGTCGTCCACGTCGGCCGCGAGCAAGGGCGAGTGTTCCGCCTGGACCGCGGCCAGCTCCGCGAGGTGGCCGATCGCACCGAGGATACGCCCGGCCAGCTGGCGCGCCATCAGCGCCACATCGACAAGCTCGTCCACGAGCACCTGAAGAACGTCGCGGACGAGCTGGAGAGGCGAAAACGCGGCGGGGCTCCGCGCATCGTGATCGTCGGCCCCGAAGAGGTGAAGGGCGATTTCGTCGACACCCTGTCGAAGGAGACGCAGCAGGCGATCGTCGGCTGGACGCAAGCGGAGGCGCACGCGGGCGCCGCAGAGCTGCTCGAGGCCGTGACGCCCCTGCTCGAGGAGGCTCTCGGCGAGGAGGAGGCCCAGCTAGTCGAAGCCTGGCGCGAGTCGGCCGGAAAAGGGGGCCGCGCGGCCTCGGGCTGGGCGGAAACGCTCGCGGCGGCGTCCGACGGGCGTATCGAGACGCTGCTGGTCCAGGACGGCGCCGAGCAATCGGCCTACGGGTGCCCGCAGTGCGGGCGAGCGCAGCTCGAGGCCGGGGAGTGCCCGCTCGACGGGACGCCCATGGAGCCGGACGAAGGTCTCGACCTCGCTGTTCGCCATACGCTGGCGATGGGCGGCAACATCGTTCCGCTGAGCCAGCGCCAGGATCTCGAGCCTGTCGGCGGGATCGGCGCGCTCTTGCGCTTCTAGACCAACTTTTCGCCTGCCCGGGGACCCGCCAAAAGCGGTCTCGACCGGTCGGTTCAGATGGATGGGCGCGCTCCCTGCGCCTTTTTTGGCGGTTCTAGGCGGCGTCGAGCGCGGCCACTGCGGGCGGCTCGGCTTCGAGCGTCAGCTCGGGCGACTCATGCTCGGTAGCGCGCTCCAGCTTGCCGTCGAAGCGGTCGAGTCGCTTCTCGGCCTCGACGTACTTCGTGTGCGCGTTGCCCAGGTGCTTGCCGACCACTTCGAAGTCGGCTCGGAAACGGTCGAAGTCGCGGTTCAGGTCGGCGACATAGGCCATCACCTCTTGGGCGTGCTGCTCGATCTGCAGGCCCTTGAGCCCGAGCGCGATCACCTGCAGCTGTGACGTGAACGTCGTCGGTGAGACCGGGAAGACCCGCTTGTCGTGCGCGTACTGGAGCAGCGCACCCGTCTTGCCGCAGGTGAGCTCGTAGTAGATCGCCTCGGCCGGGACGTACATGAGCGCGAAGTCGTACGTGCCCTCGTCGGGTCGGATGTACTTGGTTGCGATCGCGTCGACGTGTCCCTTGACGTCGCGGGCGAAGGCCTTCTCGTGCAGAAGCCTCTCGTCGTCGCCGTCGGCCTCGACCATCCGCTCGAAGTTGTCGAGCGGGAACTTCGCGTCGATCGGGACGAGCTTGCCCACGTCGATGACCGCGTCGACCCGCTCGCCGCCGCGGAAGGTGTGCTGCATCGAGTAGGAGCCCTGCGGGAGCCGGTCGCGGAGCAGATTCTCGAGCATCAGCTCGCCGAACCCGCCGCGCGCCTTCGGGGGCCGCAGCGCGTGCTCGAGCCGGCTGAGGTCCTTGACGCGCTCGAGCATCTGCGCGGTCGCCTCGTTCGCTTTGCCGAGCCGCTCGTGGATCTGGTTCGTCGTCTCCGCCGCCGTCTCGAGTCGGCGGTCGACCTTCGTGTCGAGCTCGGACAGCCGGCGGTCCATCGTTTCGGTCACGCCGCTCAGCCGCCGGTCGATCTCGGCGCTGCGCTCGGCGAGCTGGACGGCCGAGTCGCTGCGCAGCGCGCCGAGCTCGGTGCGCAGGAAGCGCGCGAGCCAGGCCAGCGCGCAGGCCAGCCCGAGGGCAAGAGCAGCGATGAGGGCGATCGTCGTCATCCGGGCCCGCGAACGATAGGGATCGGCCCGGACGGAGCCACTCGAACCGCTTAAAAAGGCAAAAAAAACGTCAGACCCGACGAACCCGGGGGTCCATCGGATCTGACTCGACGAGACTACGACGCGACGGGCGTCGCGGTCAAGCGCCCGCAGGCGGAAAAGTCGCTCGGAGCGGTAATTTCCTTCCGCCGTAGCTCTGCACGCCGCTGGTAGCATCGCCAATCCCGTGGCGAAGAAGTCCCGCACGCCGCCTCCTCCGAGACGCGTCCAGGCTCCGAAAACCCGCACGACTCCGCGTTCCGACGCGGAGGCGCGGAAGCTCCTGCCGTACATGGCGGCGCTCAGCGCGCTCGGGATCATCGGGCTCGCGCTCACCCTCTTCCTGATCTCTCGCGGTGGATCGTCGGATCGCCCGGACCCCGTCGACTTCTCCACGCTCCCTGCCCTCCAGACCGAGGCGCCGCCCTGGGACGCCGGCCTGGCGGGCCTCGACGACCGGCTGGCGCCGCTGAAGCTTCCCCAGCTCGCGAACGAGGGCCAGGTCGTCCACATCCACCAGCACCTGGACCTCTTCGTAAACGGGCGGAAGCTGACAGTGCCGGCGGGGATCGGAATCCAGGAGGGGTCGTACCTCACGTCGCTCCACACCCACGACGACACCGGCCTGATCCACGTGGAGTCGCCCGTGAAGCGGAACTACAGCCTCGGCGAGGTGTTCGGGGTCTGGGGAGTGCGGCTGGACAGGAACTGCATCGCCGACCTGTGCGACAACACGACCGGCAACGGGGTCAAGATGTGGGTGGACGGCAAGCGCTACGTGGGCAATCCCGCCGATCTCGAGCTCAAGTCCCACCAGCAGATCGTGGTCGTGTTCGGCAAGCCGCCGGCAAAGATGCCGACGTACGTCTTCCCGTCGGGCACCTAGCCGCGACCGGCCCCGGGCTATCGTTTCGCCCGCCGGGGTGGCGAAACTGGTCATACGCGCCTGACTTAAAATCAGGTGTCCCTTCATTGGGGCGTGAGGGTTCGACTCCCTCCCCCGGCACTCTCGGCCCCGAGCGAGTTACGGTCGGCTATCCGGAGAGTTGGAGGCCGTACCCGGTCCCGACCAGGACTTCGCCGACTGTGAATGTCCGGCGATTGGTGGGGCAGACGATCACCGTCCGCGGCGGGAGACTGCACGTGCCGAAGAAGGAGAACAACGTCCGAGTGCGACCCGGGAGTCCGATGGAACAGAAGGCGTTGTACGCGAGCCCACCGGGCTTCGAGTTGATTCTGCAGCGCCCCGCCCCCAGCCGACGCCGGGCGGCCGTGTACGTCGACCCGACGCCGACACCCGTGCTCGTCCTCTCCCGCGAGAGGCCTGTCGCGACCATGATCACGAGCTGGTTCCCAGGGCGGCCGAGGACGCCGACGCGCCAGTTCGGCGCTTCGCCCCACCTGTACTCGACGAACTCGGAGCCGAACCCCAGTCGCCGTCGCTTCGCTATGGAGGTTGGCTTTCCCAGCACGCGCCGGACCTCGGCGAGACGCATATTCAGCTCAATCCGACCGATTCCGACGCCGGGCCGGATCAGCGCGTCCCTGGCGGGAGCGGCTCCTGCAGGGCCGGCCAGCACCGCGCAGCCCAGGACTATCAGCGCGCCAACCAGGCGCACAGCACGCATGAACACAGTCTTGTTGCAGATCCGCTCTTCAGCAAGCGCTGACCTCGGAGGGGTGGAGGCGGGCGTCCACGTCGGCTGGCGTCCGGTCCGGGACACCCGCGACCCCGATGATCTTTCGTGCGGGACCCGGATTCGGTTCGGGCGTTTGAACGGTTGCGCTCCGGGAACTTTCGACGGGTCGGCTGGCGCCCACACTCAGAGGGAGGCTCGCCGATGTTGGACATGTTCAAGAGCAGCACGCCGGACGACCCGCAGATGCAGGAAGTCCTGAAGGCGTTCGCGGAGCTCGACCCGAAGCCGATCGAGAAGCTCGAGCCCGAAGAGGCTCGCCAGCAGCCCACGCCGGCCGACGCGGTCGAGCGTGTGCTCGAGCAGCGCGGGGAGACCACCGAGCCGGAGCCGGTCGCCGGCACCGAGGACCGGACGATTCCGGGGCCGGGCGGCGACATCCAGATCCGCGTCTACACGCCGATGGGCGACGGCCCGTTCGCCGTGCTCCTCTACTTCCACGGCGGCGGCTTCGTGATCGCCGATCTCGACGTCTACGACAACTCCCCGCGCGCGCTCGCGAACGCGGCGGACTGCGTCGTCGTCTCCGCGCACTACCGCCAGGGCCCCGAGAACCCGTATCCCGCGGCGCACGAGGACGCATTCGCCGCGTATCGCTGGGTGCTCGAGAACGCCGAGTCGATCGGCGGGGACGGCCGCGTCGCGATCGCAGGCGAGAGCGCCGGTGGCAACCTCGCCGGCTCGACGACCCTTCGAGCGATCGAGGCGGGGCTGCCGGTGCCGTCGCACCAGCTGCTCGTATATCCGATCGTCGACGGCGACGACTCCAAGCCGGCCTACGACGACAACAAGAACGCGAAGCCGCTGAACGCGGCGATGATGAAGTGGTTCACGGAGCACTACCGGCCCGATCCAGAGGACCCGAAGTTCGCGATCTCTCAGGCCGATCTGACGGGATTCCCGCCGACGACGATCGTGCTCGCCGAGGTCGACCCACTGCGGGACGACGGGAAGGTGCTGGCGGAGGCGCTGCGTACTGCCGGTTTCGACGTCGAACTCCGTCAGTACGCCGGCGTCACCCACGAGTTCTTCGGCATGGGCGCCGTGGTCGACCAGGCCAAGGATGCGGTCGAGTTCGCGGCCGGGCGGCTGAGCGCGAGCTTCGCC
>JALZOQ010000128.1 GCA_030913835.1 Actinomycetota bacterium
GCGCAGGCGTTTGCCCGCGCCCCACAACGCTGATTGGACTTACTTGTTGGTTCGGATGAAGACCGCCATCGCCGCCGTGCTGGCCGGCTTCGTAGCGCCCTTCGTGTTGGCGAAGCCGGAATCCGGATCCGCCGCGTACGGGAAGATCGACAGGAACGGCTTGTCGTCGTCGTTCACGCCGTCGCCGAGCGGCACTTTCTTGCCGATCAGCTCACCTGCCACAACCCGCTCGGAGATGTCGATGACGTCGTCACCGAGTCGCCGACCGTTCGGGTAACCCGCCAGGTCGCCGCCGATCACGCCGAGCCGGTTCGGACTTGCCGTGACGGGGATCGACATGTTCAGCCGCAGCAGGTCAGCCTGCGTGGAGCCCGTGAAGTTCAACCCCGGGACACCCGTGAGCGTGACGGCCACGAGGTCGTTGCGATTGGTCTCCTGGAAGGGACCGAACTGCGGGTACAGCTTGTTCAGGAGCGCCGCGAGGATCGGCGTGCGGGCGAACTCCGCGAACTGGCTGTCCTGGGCCGGCCTGGAGGCGTTCCAGCTGTCCTTCAGGTCGGTCGGGATCAGCAGCTCGTTGATGAGCGGATTCCCGATTCGCGAGACCTGCGTGAGGCTCCCGTCGGGCGTCGGCCGCTCGGTGTTCGAGTAGATGCCGATCGTGTGGTTCGTCCCGTTGTCGAGCTGCGAGATCGGAATCTGCAGCGCGATGGAGTGCACTGCATAGCCGGCGAAGAAGTCCTTCCCCCCACCGGTCGCGCCCGTCCCGGAGCGGATCGACACGAGGTCGAAGATCGCCCCGATGTCGCCGAAGAACGGGTCGTCCCGCTGGCCGGCGAAGGTCAGCGTGCCGTCCGACAGGAGATGATCCTGGTCGGTGCGGTACTTCTGGTACGGAACATTGCCGAGCGACTTGGGACCGATGTTGTTCGGCGGGGTCAGGAGACCCTGGCCGATGACGCGGGAGACTCCCGCTTCGGTCTTCGTCACGCTGTACGACTGCTGCGTGTTCCGCAAGAACGCGACGTTCGGGCCGTTCGAGAACCGGTACGTGTACGTCGTGTCCGGCATCGCGTCGCCGTTCTTGTCGATGTAGATGTTGTACCGGGCGTTCTTCGAGAACGTCCAGTACATGGGCCCCGCCGCCGGGTCTTCTGCGGGGATCCAGTTCGAGATGATCGTGACGGTGTCCGGCTTGTTAGGCGACCGGAACGCGTACAGATCGGTGTTGTCCGCTGTTGGGTCTTCTGAGATCAGCGGCGCTTCCCGGTGACTTGACGCTGTGCCGGCGCCGGGAGTCGGGCCCGCGACCACGGCAATACCGACAGCCGCAACGAGCGCGCCGGCGAAACCGAGTGCGAGCAAGAACTTGCTCTTCATTCCCACCACTCCTTTCGAGCGCCGAGCGCTCGCTGTTAACGGGCCTGGTTCGTCGCGCCTCGGCGATCGGTTCGGACCTCGGGCGGGTAGGGCGTAGACTCCCCGCTTCGTGCCTTTCGTACGTCGCTCGAACGGCGCTCGGGAGAGGCGCCGTCGCAGAATCCGCAAGCTCCGCCTCCTCGTCGTCGTGGCGCTGCTCATGCTCGTCGCGAGCGCGTCTTTCACGTACGGGCTCGTCATGGCGATCGCGAGCCAGATCCCGCCGCTCGATCCCGCCCGCCACCAGTCTCAGGCCGACGGCTACATCTATGCGAACGACGGCAAGCGGATCCTCGCGGTCCTGCGCGGGTCGCAGAGCCGTGTGCTCGTCGACTCCGAGGACATCGCGCCGTACATGAAGCACGCGATCATCGACATCGAGGATCGGCGCTTCGAGCAGCACCGTGGCGTCGACCTCCGCGGCATGGCGCGCGCGTTCTGGGCCGACGTGCAGCAGAAGGCGGTGGTCGAGGGCGGCTCGACGATCACGCAGCAGTTCGTCAAGAACGCGTACGTGGATGACCGGCGCTCGGTGAGCCGCAAGCTCAAGGAGGCGGCACTCGCCTGGCAGCTCGAGCAGAAGTGGGAGAAGGACAAGATCCTGACGGCGTACCTGAACACGATCTATTTCGGCAATGGGGCCTACGGCGTGCAGCAGGCCGCGAAGACCTACTTCGGTCACGGCGCGAAGAAGCTGACGCTCCCCGAATCGGCGCTGCTCGCGGGGATCCCGCAGGATCCGACGCGCTACGACCCGGTCGCCAACCCGCGCGAGGCCCGCGCGCGACGGAATGTCGTGCTGCGGGCCATGGTGCAGCAGCTGGACATCACGCCGGAGCAGCGCGAGGCGGCGGCGCGAGCTCCGCTGCCGAAGCCCGAGGACGTGCGCCTCCCCGGGACGGAAGGGCCCGCCCAGTACTTCGTCAACTACGTCAAGCAGCAGCTCGTCGACCGATACGGCGCGCGCAAGGTCTTCGGCGGGGGCCTCCGCGTGACGACGACGATCGACCTCGACCTCCAGAGCCGCGCACGCGAGGCGATCGCGAAGACGTTGACCGATCCGAATGGGCCGTCAGCCGCGCTCGTCGCGATCGAGCCGGAGACGGGCCGAGTCGTCGCGATGGTCGGCGGCAACAACTACCGCCGCAGCCAGTTCAACCTCGCGGTGCAGGGAGAGCGCCAGCCGGGCTTGTCCTTCAAGCCGTTCGTGCTGGCGGCAGCGCTTCAGCAGGGCATCTCAACCGCATCGACCTTCGTCTCCAAGCCGACCACCCTCTACGCCGGCGGAACGTTCTGGGTCGTGAACAACTACGACGACGCGTACCTGGGTCCGATCGACCTCGAGGCCGCGACGGTCCACTC
The DNA here is from genome assembly GCA_030913835.1 of Actinomycetota bacterium. Lineage (GTDB taxonomy): Bacteria > Actinomycetota > Thermoleophilia > Gaiellales > Gaiellaceae > UBA5186. Next base: position 2,782 of record JALZOQ010000128.1, read on the forward strand.
CGACAACTCGGTCTACGCGCAGCTGACTCGCATCGTCGGGCCCACGAACGTCGTCCATACGGCGCACGAGCTCGGGATCAAGAGCCGCCTCCGCAACTACTTCGCGATCGGCCTGGGCGCCCAGGCGGTGAATCCGCTCGAGATGGCGCGCGCATTTGCCGGGTTCGCGAACGGGGGCCGGCGGGTCGACGGGTCGATCTTCGGGAACGAGCCGCGTGCGATCCTCGCGGTCGGCGAGGGCTCCAAGCGGCCCGAGGTGAACCTCCCTGACCTCCACCAGGCGATCCGGCCCGAGGTCGCAGACCAGGTGAACGCGATCCTCCAGGGCGTGATCCGGGAGGGCACCGGAACCCGCGCGGCGCTGTCCGACGGACGCCCGGCCGCCGGCAAGACCGGGACGACGGAGAATTACGGCGACGCCTGGTTCGTCGGGTACACCCCGCAGCTCGTGACCGCCGTCTGGGTCGGCTATCCGAGCACCCTGCGGCCGATGTTGACCGAGTTCCAGGGCCGCGCCGTCGCCGGCAGCACGTTCCCGGCGCAGATCTGGAAGAGCTTCATGGAGAGCGCGATCAAGGCGCGAAACCTCCAGCCCGAGTCGTTCGCGCCGCCGCCGGCGCTCTACGCGAGCCCGAAGCGCGTCGTCTGGCGCGACGGCCGCCTCCAGGTCGACAACGGCAACTGCCACTTCGCCGCGGACATCCTGTTCATCGAGAACCGCGGGCCGACCAAGGTCGCCAACTGCAAGCCGAACGAGGTCGACGTGCCGCACGTCGTCGGGGAGAAGATCGAGGACGCGCAGCTTCGCCTGCAGCGCCAGCCGTTGACGCCGGTGCTCGTCTACAAGCCCGCGTCCCCGCTGCAGCGAACCGACATCGTGATCGCGCAGTACCCGCGCGCGGGCCGGCTCTCGTCCTACGAGAAGGTCACGATCGTCGTCGCACGGCCACTGCACGGCCGCGTCCCGCGGGTCGTCGGTCTCTCGCTGCGCGAGGCGCGCGCGAAACTCCGGCGCGTCAAGATGAGTCCCGCGGTCACGTCGTTCGTCGACGGGCGCTCGGGCCGCATCGTGGGACAGGCGCCGCTGCCGGGCGTGGCGGCCGATCCCGGCGGGACCGTCAGGCTGACCGTAGCCCGCGGCTAGACACGGGGGAACCCAGGGT
>JALZOQ010000149.1 GCA_030913835.1 Actinomycetota bacterium
TTGTCCTCGGTCTCGAGCGCCGGGCGGATCACGCCGGTGGCCGCGTTGTGGACGAGCGCGTCCAGCGGCCCAAGCCGGCCGACCTCGCTCAGGACCCGCTCCGACGTGACGTTCCCCCGCACCAGCACGGGCTCTGCCCCCAGCGCACGCACTTCCTCGGCTGCCGTTTCTGCGGCCTTGTCGTTCCGCATGTACCCGATCGCCACCCGAGCGGCGCCGAGCTCGGCGAAGCGTCGCGCGATCGCACGGCCGATTCCCCTCGAGCCGCCCGTCACGAGGACGGACTTGCCCTCGAAGCTCATCCGCGTCGCGGCAGCGGCGCGTCCGCCGGAGCCGAGCTAGGTAGCTCCTCCCAGCCGGGCCGCGTGCGCGACTCCCGCTCGCCCTCCTCCGCTTTCGACGACGCATGGCCGAGCCGGTCGAGGTACTCCATCTTCTCCTCGGCGTAGCGCCGGATCTCGCTGTCTTCGGGGAGGTCCTTGGCGAGCTCCTCGATGCGCGCCCGAAGCTGGTACGCGAAGTGAGGAGTCGCAGGCGCGACCAGCGCGTCGAGGTCGTCCCGGGTCGGCTCCGGCATCGCGCGGAGCCTACAACCTAGACCCTGCGGTGCCTCGGCGGAATGCGCGTGCAGGCGTCCGCGCGTGCGGACCACCGGGCCGCGTCCGTGCGGATATCGTCGCCCGATGCGCCGGCCTGCCGCGGATTTCCTGCTGCTCGCGACCGTGACGCTCTGGGCGCTCAACTTCACGGCCTCGAAGTACATCCTCGAGCACGGGTTCCGGCCGCTCGCGTATTCGTCCGTGCGCTACGCGCTTGCGGCGCTGCTCTTCACCGCGATCGTCCTACCGCGGGAGCGCTCCCTCCGGGTCGGCCGGTCCGACCTGAAGCTGCTCGGCGCCGGGGCGATTTTGCTCTTCGCCAACCAGGTTTGCTTCATCTACGCGCTCAAGTTCACGACCGCGACGACGGTGGCGCTCCTCTTCGGGACGTTGCCGATCTTCACGGCGCTGATCGCGAGCGCCGTAGGAATGGAGCGCCTGAGCCGCCGCTTCTGGCTCGCCGCCGCGGTGTCGTTCGCCGGCGTGGCGCTGGTCGCGCTCGGGTCATCCGTCGGGCTCTCGGCCGACCTGAAGGGAGACGCCCTCGCGGTGGGAGGCGCAGTCACCTGGGCGGGCTACTCCGTGCTGATCGCGTCGCTGATGCGACGCTACTCGCCGTACCGGCTCAGCGCGCTCTTCCTGCTCGCGGTGACCTTGCCGCTGGCGCTCTTCGGCTCGGGGCAACTCGCGAGCCAGAGCTTCGACCTCGGCTGGGCGGTCTGGGCCTGGTTCGCCTTCGCCGTGCTCGGGCCGCTCGTGATCACCAACGTGACGTGGTTCACCGCGATCGACCGCGTCGGCCCGTCGCGCGCATCGCTGTTCGCGAACCTCCAACCGTTCCTGGCTGCGATTGTCGCGCTGCTCGTGCTGGACGAAACCCTTACGCGGACGCAGGTTGCCGGCGGCCTGCTCATCGGCTGCGGGATCCTGCTCGCGCCACGTTTCCAAGCCGTCGCGGCCGGGGCGGAGCGATGACCGCCCTCACAGAGCGGCTCGAGCGCCTCCTCGACTCGGCCGTCGCGTCGATGGAGCAGGTGCACGGCCGCGGCTACACCCCTGCCGGCCGCTACCGCGTCGCGCTGGCCAACGGACGCCGCGTCTTCGCGAAGGTCGCCGTCGAGGAGCTGACGACCGGCTGGTTGCGGGAGGAGCACCTGGCGTACTCCCTCCTGCGTGGGCCGTTCATCCCCGAGCTCCTCGGCTGGGAGGACGACGGCGTCGCGCCCTTGCTCGTCCTGCCGGATCTCGGCGACTGCTTCCTCGCGCCGCCGTGGACGGACGACCGGATCGACGCGGTCCGCGCGAGCTTGGAGCAGCTCCGCCGGACCGCCGCCCCGGCGCTTCCTTCGGTCGAGCGCTTCGCCGAGCTGCGGACGCGCTGGGACGCTGTGAAAGCTGAGCCGGAGGCGTTCCTCTCGCTCGGTCTCTGCGTGCTGGCTCGACGCCAACGTTTCAGCGCTCCATGAGGCAGCGCACACGGCCCCGACCGAGGGCGAGGAGGTCGTCCACTTCGACGTGCGCAGCGACAACATCGCCTTCGTGGACGGAGGTGCGGTCTTCGTCGACTGGAACTGGGCCTCGCGCGGAAACGCTGAGCTCGACCTCGTCGCCTGGCTCCCCTCGCTGCGGGCAGAGGGCGGGCCGGAGCCGGACACCTTGTACAGCGGCGCGCCGGAGCTGATCGCGCTCGTCGCCGGAGTGTGGGCCTC
>JALZOQ010000124.1 GCA_030913835.1 Actinomycetota bacterium
CTTCCACGGCTTCGACTACGCAGCAGGCTTGACGCCAGGTGGGCTTATGCGGCTCCTCGCATCTGCGCAGGAGCACGTCCTCTCGCAGGAGAACGGCCGCGAGCGGTTCGTTCAAGCCGTCGTAGAGCTGTCGAAGGCATTCGCGCTCGCGGTCCCGCGCGACGAAGCTCTTGAGATTCGCGACGAGGTGCGCTTCTTCCAGGCAGTGAAGGCGGCGCTCGTCAAGACGGAAACCGGTAAGGCGCGACCGGAAGAAGACCTCGACCATGCAATTCGGCAAATCATCGCGGGCGCAATTGCACCCGGCGAGGTGATCGACGTCTTCTCGGCCGCGGGGCTGCCCAAGCCAGACATCTCTCTCCTTTCCGACGAGTTCCTGGCGGATGTGCGCGAGCTGCCTCAGCGGAACCTCGCGGTCGAGCTGTTGCAGAAGCTTTTGAACGACGAGATCAAGACGAGGTCGCGAAAGAACGTCGTCCAGGCACGGTCGTTTTCAACGATGCTCGAAGCGGCTATGCGCCGCTACCAGGCCAAGGCGATCGAGGCCGCTCAGATCATCGAGGAGCTCATCGCGCTCGCGAAGGAGCTGCGCGAAGCCGATCGCCGCGGGGAGGAGCTGGGCCTCAGCGACGCAGAGCTCGCGTTCTACGACGCCCTCGAGACGAATGAGAGCGCGGTCGCCGTGCTCGGCGACGACACGCTCCGGCTAATCGCGCAGGAGCTCGTCGATACGGTCCGCCGTAACGCGACGATCGACTGGACGGTGAAGGAGAGCGTCCGCGCGAACCTGCGCCGGATGGTTCGGCGAATCCTGCGCAAACACGGTTACCCACCGGATATGCAAGAGCAAGCGACAGTGACCGTCCTCGAGCAGGCTGAGCTCCTCGGCTTGGAGTGGGCCGACACGGAGCCGGCGACCGTGCTGCCGTTCATCCGCGTCGCGGACAGCGAGGTTCGGGAGTTCGTGAATGCGATCCCGCTCTACTCGCTGGCAGTGGCCGCAGGGGGCTTCGGGGACGGTCGCGCGGTTGAACCGGAAGCGTGGGTGGCTCCCTCCGGAACCACTCAGCCGGCAAACGGGCTCTTCGTCGCGCAGGTCGTTGGTGAGTCGATGAACCGCCGGATTCCCAACGGCGCCTACTGCATCTGGCGGGCGCCGGTCGAAGGCTCACGGACCGGGCGCGTGGTGCTCGTCGAAAGCCGGTTCATTGACGACCCGGAAACGGGAGGGCGATACACCGTGAAGCTTTACGAGCGGATTGCGCCCGATGCAGTACGGCTCTTGCCCGACACCGACGTGCCGGGGTTCGAACCGATCGACCTCACGGTGGCGGACGCTAGCGAAATACGGGTCGTCGCCGAGCTCGTCGAGGTACTCCCGAGCGCAGGAGAGGAGACAACATGACCGCATGGCTGAAGGTGATCGGCACGAGCAAATGGCCGCTCAGGGACGACTGGGGGACTCATGCCCCGCCACTCCTACGGTCAGCGTCGTTTGGGAAGAAGCCGGGGAAGGGCTCCTTCGTTCCCGGCGACGATTTCGTCTACTACGCTCTTCGCGGAGACCTGAGCCGGGTCGTCGCGATCGGCAAAGTCGTGGGTCCACACCGTTTCGATCAATCACGTGTGGTGGATCCCGGTTGGCCCTGGCTGGCTGACGTAGAGATTCACGCCAAGCGCGATCGAATCCAGGATGGCTTCGCGCTCGACCTGCTCGACGTCGATCGCGCCCTTCGGCGCTCGGTGACTCAGAAATCCCATATTCGTCTCACAGCATCGGAGTTTGAACGAGCTCGGGACCTCTTCGGGACCTGACGCTAGGGCGAGGAGGAAGCAGGTAGCTTGGGCTCGCCCGCCGCCTGGAGGATGGCGTTGACCTCCGTTCGAACGGTGCCCGCGAGCTCATGGCGGCCAAGTCGGCCGACTGTGGCCAAGTCCCATCGCTTCCGAAATCGCATCGCAGGTCGGAGGTGAGCCGGACGGCGGCCGAGGAGCGACAGGAACTGCTTCAGGACATCGTCGTCTTCCGCTGAGGCGTAGCCGCGCTGCTTGAGCCACGGCCACAGGTGCTGCCGTACTTCCTCGGCAGAGTGCTGGCCGATATGTCGTGCATCAGCGCCTTCCCAGCGCTCCGAGTACTCCTCTGCATCGACCTCGGGAGCCATGTAGAGGCGTTGCGAAGGAGCGGACGTGAAGAAGCCAAGGTGCGGACTCGGCCTAACGTCCCAGCCGCGTGCGCGTGCAGCAATGACCATCGCCTTCCCGCGACCGTTCCTATAGAGGTAGTTCGCTTGGGGCTTAAGCTCGGCCGGCCACAGGGCAACGACGATGCCCCCGCCCACGTCGCCCAACGCCAACCGCTGCGTCGATTGAACACCAGCGTGCTTGTCGAGGAGCACGTGAACGCCTGAAGCCTCCGGCTCGATAGCGCTGATTTCACGCAGAAGCTGTGGTCGGGGAGACTCGAAGAAGCCGACGTCATCTGCACCGATGCGGGCGGTCACGTCCCCTCTTCAGCATGGCGGGCGGCGTGCTCGGCCATTCGCCGCTCGGCGATCCGCACTGTCTTCGGATCGAAGAGGCGGTGGTACGGCTTCTCCTTGTCAAGGACAAGCGTTTCGAGCATCAGGTCCGGCCTGCCTGCCGCTTCGAGATGGCCGAAGCCGATCGTCGTTTGCTTGATCGTGCGAGCGATCGCGGGCACAAGTTCGTTGTTCTGGTACGCGCGCTCGATCTGCTGCTTGTACCGCACTGGCGCGTACTTCTGGCGCGTACCGTCACTTCGCGGAATCGTGACTTCGGTCCTTGCCTGCTCGTAGATCTCGAGCGCGTCGGCGTAGAGCCGCTCCAATGCTTCTCGGGCGCTGTCCGTGGCTTCTGTCGACATAGCGGCATCTTAAGACGGTTCAGAGCGCAAAAGCGCGAGAGATCAGGCGCGCCGATCCTTCGCGGCGGCGACAATTGATATGTGCAGCAACGCGATGGTCAGCTTCTCTTCTCCCCCTCGGACCTGAACCACTTTCTTGAGTGCGAGCATCTGACCGCGCTCGATCTCGCAGTCGCCCGCGGTGGGCTCGTTCGCCCCGAGCTGGACGATCCTCAGCGCGCGCTGATCGCTCGCAAGGGCGACGAGCACGAGGCTCACTACCTCGATTCGCTGCACGCCGCCGGCAAGACCATCGCGACGATCGAGCTCGGCGACGGGTCCTGGGATCTCGAGCGCGGCGCGGCCGAGACGCTCGCGGCTATGCGCTCCGGGGTCGACGTCGTCTACCAGGCTGTCTTCCTCGACTCAGCCGGCTGGCGCGGATTTGCTGACTTTCTCGAGCGTGTCAACACGCCCTCCGACCTCGGCGACTTCAGCTACGAGATTGCCGACACGAAGCTCGCTCGGCACTCGAAGCCGTACTTCATCCTGCAGCTCTGCTTCTACTCCGAGCAGCTCGCGCGGGCGCAGGGGCTCGAGCCGGATCACATGCACGTCCTCCTCGGCCACGGCGAGCGCGACAGCTTCCGGCCGCGCGAGTTCATGACCTACTTCCGGCGCGTCCGCGCTCGGTTTCTCGACGCGGTCGCCGCTGGGCTCGACACCTATCCGCTGCCCGTTTCGCACTGCGCGATCTGCGACTTCCGCGAGCTCTGCGAGGCGCAGTGGGAGCGCGACGACCACCTCGTCGGCGTCGCCAACATTCGCCGCGACCAGATCGACCGGCTCGCGACGACCGGCGTCACGACGCTCGAGCAGCTCGGCGAGGCGACGGACGAACAGCGGCCGCCGGCCATGCAGCCGTCCACGTTCTCCGCGCTCCGCGAGCAGGCCGAGCTGCAGCTCAGGCACAGGCGCACGGGCGTCCACACGACGCGCCTGCTTCCGCCCGAGCCGCTGCGCGGGTTCGCGCTGCTCCCGCAGCCCTCGCCCGGCGACCTCTTCTTCGACATCGAGGGCGACCCGTTCTGGGAGCCCGGCCGCGGGCTCGAGTACCTCTGGGGCATCGTCGACCAAGAGGACGGGAAGCCACGATTTCACGCGCTCTGGGCGCACGACCGCGCGCAGGAGCGGAAGGCGCTCGAGGACTTCGTCGACTTCGTCCACGAGCGGCTCGGCCGCGACCCGAACCTCCACGTCTACCACTACGCGAGCTACGAGCCCTCCGCGCTCAAGCGGCTGATGGGCGAATACGGCACGCGCGAGGACGAGATCGACGACCTGCTCCGGCGCGAGATCTTCGTCGACCTCTACAAGGTCGTCCGCCAGGCGCTGCGGCACTCGCACCCGCGCTACTCGCTCAAGAACGTCGAGGAGTTCTACTTCGAGCGCGAGGCGGAGCTGCGCGCCGGCGACGACTCGATCCTCCTCTACGAGCAGTGGACGGAGGAGCGCGACGACGGGATCTTGCGCGCGATCGCGGACTACAACGAGGAGGACTGCGTCTCGACGCTCGAGTTGCGGGAGTGGCTGCTCGGGTTGCGCGCCGAGGCCGGGGCCGAGTTCGGGCAGCCGATTCCGTGGAAGCCACCCAAAGACCCGTGGGAGGAGCCGGAGGAGACCGCCGAGACCGATGCGCTGCGGTCGCGGTTGCTCGCGGGCCTCGACGAGGATCCGTCCGCGCTCGAGGGCGAAGGCCGGACGCGCTGGATCATGGCGCAGCTCCTCGGCTACCACCGGCGCGAGGGGAAGCCTGTGTGGTGGGCGTTCTTCGACCGGCTCGGCAAGACCGCGGAAGAACTCCAGCGCGACGGCGACTCGATCGGCGGCGTCGAGCCGGCGGGGCCTCCAGCGGGGTCGGGTCAGTCGCTCGTCTATCCGTTCACGTTCCCGGCGCAGGAGCACAAGCTCGGCGCCCACGATGACGTCTTCGATCCGGCGACCGGCTTCGGAGCGGGGTCGATCGAGGACCTCGACGAGGAAACGGGGACATTGCGGCTTCGCCGAGGGCCGAAGCTCGAGGAGACTCCGCTGCCGCGCTCACTGATCCCCGGAGGGGCCTGGAACACCAAAGTGCAGCAGGCCGCGCTGCGGCGGCTCGGTAGTTCGGTCGCTGACGGGAACACGCGCTTCGCCGCGGCGCAGTCTCTCCTCCGCCGCGAGCTCCCGCGCGTGCGCGGGCATGCGCCCGGCGCGGCGCTCCCGCAGGACGACCCCGATGCTGCCCGCGCGCTCGTCTCGCAGCTCGACGACAGCTACCTCGTCGTCCAGGGCCCGCCCGGCTCCGGCAAGACCTGGCTCGGCGCGCGCCTGATCGTCACGCTGATCGCGCAGGGCCGGCGTGTGGGCGTGTCAGCGCTGAGCCACAAGTCGATCCACAACCTGCTCCACGAGGTCGAGCGGGTCGCGCGCGAGGAAGGCGTCGAGTTCCGCGGGCTCAAGAAGGGCTCGAAGTACGAGGGGCCGTTCATCGAGACGAGCGCGAACCAGGATCGCTTCGCCGACCCCGACGAGGACGTGCTGCTCCTTGCCGGCACGTCGTGGCTCTTCTCGCGCGAGGAGATGGAAGGCGTAGTCGACACGCTGTTCGTCGACGAAGCGGGAC
>JALZOQ010000197.1 GCA_030913835.1 Actinomycetota bacterium
GGCTCCTAGGCCGCGCTCAGGCGCGCCGGCGTGCCAGCAGGACGACCGCGGCGGCCGCGATCCCGAAGCCGGCCGCAGCGAGGAGCAGCCTGAAGTCGGCGCTCCAGTCCAGCGACGTGAGGCGCCCGAGGAACTCGTGCCCGCCGAAGGGCACGATGTTCGGCGGCAGCTCGACGGAGAACAGCGCCGCGGAGAAGCTCGCGCCGGCGAGCGCCGCCAGCGCCAGCGCGAGCGCAAGGACCGGCAACGAATGCGAGCGCGCCACGGACCAAATGGTAGCGCTAGCGTCTCCATTCCTCGATATATCGATATCAGCGCGTAGGAAGCTCACGTGCGCCCGATTATCTCCAGAGAGGCGATGTCGTGGACGTGCGAGGCAAGATCACCGGAAAAGGGGGCGTTCTCGACTTCCTGATTCGATGTACCGCTTGACCGATTACGCCTCCACCAAGACGCGTGAGATTGTGGACAAGGTCGAGAGCGATCTGGAGACCGAGAGGATCGACCGCGTTAAGCTGGCCCTACAGGCGCCAGGATACGACCTAACCGCGCTGCCAGAATTGAAGTTTGCAGAAGGGCAGTTCGAAGTCCCGCCTGAATTCAAGGACCACTTTCAATGCGAGATCCGAATCGACGGCGGGTTTGTGAAGTCCATTTTCTTAGCGCCTACGATGCCCGAGCCCGCGCTCGCGGAATACCTCGCCGAAGCGGTCCAGGACGTGGTTGGTCACGATCTGCAGGCCACATGGCCCCAGTGCCCAATTCATCGTGACCATCCTCTACGCGCGGCCGAGCGGAACCACCAAGCCGTGTGGGTCTGCGCACGAACAGGTTCGACGGTCGCGCCCATAGGCCAGCTTGCGCGCCTTTCGATCCATGGCGATGGACGGCAATTGCCCGACGCCGACGCCTGACGGTGCGGACGGCCTGATCCGTCGCATTGCCTCGCGCGCGTTCATTCGGCGATCACGACACGCTCGAGGCAGATGGTGCCGCCGCTTCGTCCGCAGCTCGAATCGCCCACGTGGGCTTCGAGCTCGGTCATAAGCTCTTGGACGGTGATGACCGAACTCGCGGGCGGAGTGACGACCTTGACGGGCACGCCGAAGTCGTAGTACTCGATCGTCGCGGTCGCTACGCCTTCCGAGTCGATGCGTAGCCGCCGAGCGACACCGGCGTCGTCGATCCAAAGCCGGAACGGAACCGTCGTCGGTGCATCCTCCCCAAGGAAATTCAGCCAGTCCTGAAGCTCCGCCCGCTGATGCGCCGGCGACTGGTCGACGACCTTCTGCAGGTCGATTGTGCCTTCGATGCGCGTCGTAGGGGTCCCTCGGACCTCGTCGCTCCCGGCGTCACGTACGTCGTCGCTTGCCGCAGTGAGGAACTCGATGAGCCCGGTCGGGTTGCGCATCGCTCGTTCTCGAAGATCAAAGGGTTCGGTGTCGCTCGAATCGCTATCGACGCGCAGCCACCGGACGGGCCTGTGCCACGGCACCGGCCATGTCGTGTAAGTGCTGTTCCCGTCGAAGATCTGTTCGCTGTAGTGCCCGTAGCTGATCCGCCCGCGGTGGTGCAGGTAGTCCATGACCCCCTCGCCGACGAGGTCCGGGACGGAATCGGGCCGGGGCTGCGCCATTTCGACGCTGACCGTGAACCTCGACGTGCCGGTGCCGAGTGTTCTCGCCGCTGCGCCCGCCGCTGCTGCACGCGCCGACGCTTCGCCACCGTCGCGCACGGCGAGGGCGATCGCTGCCGCGAGGAAGAGGACGGCGCAGAGAGCAGCGCGCTTCACACTCCAAGCTTACGCATCGGTTGTCTGATGTCCATCGCTTGTCCGGGCAGGGTACGCCGGGCCGTCGCGGAGACGAGCGGTCAGATCAGCTTCATCAAGAAGACAAACGCTTAGGAGGTCTCTAGCCCGACGTGCCGGTCTCGTCGTGCGGTGCGCCGACCGGCTTCGACTCCGGCGAGCCTCGCTGGCGCAGGTAGATCGTGAAGACGACCATCGCGCCGACTGCCAGGAACTCCGACTGCCAGTTCTGGAAGGTGTTGTTCCAGAACTCACCGTGGTGGAGGTAGCCCCACCAGCTCACGGTCGGCCGGTCGTGGTCCAGCTGCTCGGCGTTGAAATTGTTGCGGCCGGTGAGCGACTGCACGAACCAGGTCAGGAAGAAGATCGAGGTCATGACGATCAGCAGTGAGTTCTCGTAGATCCGCAGCCGCCAGTCCTTCACCTTCGCCCACGCCGCCGCTCGTGCGTCCGCGTAGCCCCCGACCCGCTGTCGCTGGTCCGATTCCCGGCCCGCGTCCTCGAGCGGCTTCGACTCGTTCGACCCCTTCTGCACGAACCAGATCGTCGCGGCGATGAACGTCGTGAACTGGAGGAACTCCGACTGCCAGTTCTCCATCACCGCTTCGCCGAAGTGCGACGAGACGGGGTAGCGCAGGTAGCGCATCGACTCGGAGCCGTGCGCCAGCGCCTCCTCGTTGAACTGCTTCCAGCCGGCCAGGGATTGGCCCAGCAGGGCGAGGACAAGGAGCGCGCCGAAGAAGAGCGACAGCGAGTTCTCGCGCACGAACTTCCGCATCAGTAGTGCCCGAACCCCACGACGAGATAGAGCGCGATGCCGAAGGCGATGAAAACGACGTACGCCGTGAACATCGTCCGCACGAGCAGAGGCTAAGAGCCGTCCCGGATGACGGCCGCACGTCATCCTTAGGCGTTGTGACGCTGTATCTCACCGAGGCGGACGTCGAGTCGCTCGTCACGACTGACGACGCGCTCGCCGCCGTCCAGGGCTCGCTCGAGCGGCAGGCGGAAGGCGTGCTCAAGCTGGAGCCGCGCCGCCGGATCGAGCTCGAGGACGGCGTCTTTGCACTGATGGCGGCTGCGGACGAGGGTCTCGGCCTCGTCGGCTCCAAGGCGTACACGTGGCTCCCGGGGGGGACGCCCTTCGTGGTCTGCCTGTTCTCCACCGAGAAGCCCGGGCTCGTCGCCGTGATCGAAGCGGACAAGCTCGGCCAGCTGCGGACAGGCGCGGCGAGCGGAGTCGCGGCGCGTTACCTCGCGCGTCCGGAGGCGCGGAGCCTCGGGATGATCGGCTGCGGTTGGCAGGCCGAGAGCCAGGTCGCGTCCATCCGCGCGGTCGTTCCCTCGATCGACCGAGTGGTCGCCTACTGCCGGAACGAGAAGCGACTCAAGGCGTTCTGCAAGAAGGTCGCGGCCGAGCCCGGAGAAAGCCATCGCGACGCAGGCGAGCTGGACATCGTCGTGACGGTGACCACGTCGAAGGACCCAGTGCTTCGGGGCGAATGGCTGCGACCGGGCGCATTGGTCTGCGCGGTAGGCGCAAACGACCCGACGCGGCGAGAGCTCGACAACGTCGTGCTCGAGCGGGCGAGCTTCGTCTGCTGCGACTCGCGCGAGCAGTCGCGGCTCGAATCGGGGGATCTGATCGAGCCGGTCCAGCGCGGGGTCCTCGACTGGCTGGAGGTGCACGAGCTCCACGAAGTCGTCTCGGGCGAGTTGCCCGGACGCTCGGACCCCGAGGACATCGTCCTGTTCAAGTCGAACGGGATCGCCGCGTGGGACGTCGCGCTCGGCGCGCGGGCGGTTGCCCTAGCACGGGAGCGTGGCGTCGGACGCGAGCTGTAGGTCGGAGGGCGTTCGGCTAGAGCTTGCTCTGCGCTGACTCGACGGTGGTCTCGCCGAGCGCGCGCACGACCTCCGGCCGGTCGAGCAAACGGGAGACC
>JALZOQ010000201.1 GCA_030913835.1 Actinomycetota bacterium
ATCGTGTCCTGCAGCTCAACGAGTCCGCTGCCCCGGTCACGGTTCGCCTCGACAAGACCCTGCGCTCGCAGCTCGACGAGGCCGCGTCCCGCGACGGCGTCTCGCCCGAGTCCTGGCTCCAGTCGGCGATCGCCTCCGTCCTGTCCTCGTCCCGCACCGCGGCCGCGTGATGAGCGCCGCAGAGGACATTCGCAGCGAGACGTTCGCGAGCGGCGATGCGGTCTCGCTCTCCCTTCGCGTGCCGAGCGGCCAGGTCATCGTGCGGGCGGACGCGGCCGGGGAGACCCGCGTCGAGGTCGAGGCGCTGAACGACGCCGCCCGGGAGGTCATGGACCGCGTCCGGCTCGAGGGCCGGCCCCGCGGCGAGCGCTTCGAGGTCGTCGTCGACGTCCCCGAGCAGCGCGGGTTCATCAAGTTCAGCTCGCCCAAGTTCGAGCTCCGGATCGAGTGCCCCTCGGATGCTGATCTCGAGTTGCGCACAGCGTCGGCCGACCTTGAGGCGCGCGGCGGCTTCCGCGACGTCGACGTGAACAGCGCGTCCAGTGACCTCGACATCGACACGGTCAACGGGACCTTGCGCGTCAAGAGCGCGAGCGGAGACGTTCGGGTCGAGAGCGTGCAGGGTGAGTCGAGCGTCCACACGGCCTCCGGCGACATCCAGATCGGGCGCGCAGGAAGCCCCTTGACGGCGATGACGGCCTCGGGCGACCTCTACGTGCGCGAGGCCGAGCACGGGATCAACGCCCGCACGGTGTCGGGCGACCAGCAGCTCGAGTCGGTCGCCGAGGGCGAGGTCTCGGCGAACGCCGTGTCGGGCGACGTCCAGATCGGGATCCGGCGCGGCTCGAAGGTCTGGATCGACGCGAATAGCGTCAGCGGCGACACGAGCTCCGAGCTCGAGCTGGCCGGAGAGGCGCCGTCCGGAGACGGCCCGCTCGTCGAGGTCCGCGCCCGCACGGTCAGCGGCGACATCCGGCTGCTTCGAGCGTAGCCGTGCTTGCCGGGATCGCCCCGACCGGTCGTTTCAGAAGGGACGACCGGCGAAGCCGGCCGTCCCTGACGCGCGGCACCGCAAGCGGCGCCGCGGGCGCCTGAACTCACCGTAGGGGGAAGCCCGCCCGGGCGGGCCGCTAGGCTGCGCCGATGGCGACGGCCAAGGGAAAGGCGCTCGTCACCGGCGGCGCGGGCTTCATCGGCTCGCACCTCACGGAGCTTCTCCTTGCCGACGGCTGGGACGTCTACGCGCTCGACGACCTGTCGACAGGCTCGCGCGACAACGTCGCGCACCTCCACGACGACCCGCGCTTCCACCTCGTCGTCGACAGCGTCCTCTCGCACACCGTCGTGAACGAGCTCGTCAACAAGGTCGACGTCGTCTACCACCTTGCGGCGGCTGTCGGCCCGCGACTGATCGTCGAGCGGCCGGTGCACACGATCGTGACGAACCTGGACGGCACCGAGAACGTGCTCGACCACTGTGTGCGGTTCGGCAAGCGCGTCCTCGTCGCCTCGACGTCGGAGATCTACGGCGACCACCGCACGCCCGACCCGCTCCGCGAGGACTCGCGGCGGGTGTACGGGCCGACGACGCAGAAACGCTGGCTCTACGCCGACTCGAAGGCGATGGACGAGTACCTGGCCCTCGCGTACCGGCAGGAGCGGGGCCTCGAATTCGTGATCGCGCGCCTCTTCAACACCGTCGGCCCGCGTCAGAGCGGCCAGTACGGCATGGTCGTCGCGCGCTTCGCGCAGGCTGCGGTCTCGGGGGCGCCGCTCGAGATCCACGGCGACGGGTCGCAGACGCGCACGTTCTGCCACGTCCAGGACACGATCCGCGCGCTCAAGGGGCTGATGGACGCGCCATCGACGGTCGGCGAGATCTTCAACGTCGGATCGCGCAACTGGATCTCCGTGCTCGAGCTCGCGCAGCGCGTGCTGGAGATGACAGGTTCGAAGTCGGAGCTCGTGTACGTCCCGTACGACCAGGTGTACGGGCTCGGGATCGACGACATGCTCCACCGCGTGCCGGCGATCGAGAAGATCAAGGGCGCGATCGGCTGGGAGCCTCGCTTCGACCTCGACCGGATCCTCCACGACGTGATCGAGCACGCACGGGCGGCGCCGGCAGACGTCGGCGCGCCGGTCTAAAGCGTCGCCCGTGGGCGCAGCGGGTTCCACAGGGCGCCGCTCGCCGCTCGAGCTGCTGCATCCGGACGGCGTGGCGGCTGCCGCCCTCGTCCTCGGCAGTGTGATTCCTTCACGGCTCCGCCCGCTCGCCCCGGAGGCGCCTCTAGTCGATCTC
>JALZOQ010000211.1 GCA_030913835.1 Actinomycetota bacterium
CGCAGGTCCTGCGCTCGCACGGCTCGCGGCGGAAGCGGTAGAGCAGGTTCGTCGGACACACGAGCCAGTACTCGTGCGGCGTGTAGAGCTTGAGTCCTCGCCCGTACTCGAGCACCTTCGGGCCGCCGAGGACCGAGATGTTGTGGAAGTGGATGACGTCGAAACCGCCGTCCAGGATCTCGCGGATCCGTCCCGCGCGAACGCCCGGCGAGCCGATCTGGTGGGTGAGCGCCGTCGAGCCGACGGGGAGCCGGCTCGCGAGGCCGTGCACGAGCACGCCCGCGTCGTCCACGGCGGCCGGCTCCGATCCGGCAAGCGCGCGGTAAGCGTCGACGCTGTGCACAACCTCGACGTGGTGCCCGCGACGCACCAATTCGCCCGCGAGGCGCTGCACGAAAATCCCGTCGCCGCCGAAGTTGTAGGGCGGATAGAACGTCGTGAGCAGGCAGAAACGCAACCGCCGGGCTTCTGTCGAGACGCGTCGCGGCGGGCCTGAGAGAACTGGATTAGCCGCCGACACGCGGTGAGCCTATCGCCCGGTCCGGTCGGACCAAAACTCCCTGCAAAGAGGGCGCTTTTTAGTTCCGTCCGACCCGCAGCCTAACGTGCCCAGGCTCGCATCCAACCGATACCCTTAGGGGGAACGCATGGCCTCCGCGCAGGATCTCAAGACCGCAGCACCCGCCTCCGACGACTACGCCAACGCGGTCGCCGACAAAGCCTCCAACCTCGGTGTCGACCGGGTCTTCACCATCCCCGGGCGCGATCCCTTCGACGAGATCGAATGGGAGACGCGCGACGCGTTCATCCCCGGAAAAGACAAGCCTGCGTTCGAGCAGAAGAACGTCGAGTTCCCGAAATTCTGGTCGCAGACCGCGACGAACATCGTGGCGCAGAAGTACTTCCGCGGCCGCATGTCGTCGCCGGAGCGCGAGTTCAGCGTCAAGCAGATGATCGGTCGCGTCGTCGACACGATCGGCGGGTGGGGCCGTGCGGGCGGGTATTTCGCAACCGACGAGGAGGCCGACACCTTCGAGGCCGAGCTGAAGTTCATCCTCGTCAACCAGCTCGCGTCCTTCAACTCGCCGGTCTGGTTCAACGTCGGGTTCGAGGAGCAGCCGCAGTGCTCGGCCTGCTTCATCCTGTCGATCGACGACACGATGGACTCGATCCTCGACTGGATCCGGCGGGAGGGGATCATCTTTCGCGGCGGCTCCGGCTCCGGGCTCAACCTCTCGAAGCTGCGCTCGTCGAAGGAGCAGCTCTCGAAGGGCGGCTACGCGTCGGGCCCGGTGTCGTTCATGCGCGGCGCCGACGCTTCCGCGGGCACGATCAAGTCGGGCGGCAAGACGCGGCGCGCGGCCAAGATGGTCGTGCTCGACGTCGACCACCCCGACATCGAGGAGTTCATCTGGTGCAAGGCGCGCGAAGAGGAGAAGGCGCGCGTGCTCGAGTCGGCCGGCTACGACATGTCGCTCGACTCGTCCGACTGGAGCTCGATCCAGTACCAGAACGCGAACAACTCCGTCCGCGTGACCGACGGGTTCATGGAGGCCGCCGAGGCC
The DNA here is from genome assembly GCA_030913835.1 of Actinomycetota bacterium. Taxonomy (GTDB): domain Bacteria; phylum Actinomycetota; class Thermoleophilia; order Gaiellales; family Gaiellaceae; genus UBA5186. Next base: position 1,566 of record JALZOQ010000211.1, read on the forward strand.
GGAGGCGACTGGAACCTCACCGCGCGCACCGACGGCACCGTCGTCGAGAGCGTCGACGCGAAGCAGCTGCTGCGCCAGATCGCCGAGGCGGCGTGGAAGTGCGCCGACCCGGGCGTCCAGTACGACACGACGATCAACCAGTGGCACACGCTTCCGAACACGGGCCGCATCAACGCGTCCAACCCGTGCTCGGAGTACATGTCCATCGACGATTCGGCCTGCAACCTGGCCTCGCTGAACCTGATGAAGTTCCGCCGCGAGGACGGCGAGCTCGACGTCGAGGCGTTCGAGCACGCGGTCGACGTCATGTTCCTCGCGCAGGAGATCGCGGTCGGCTACTCGTCGTACCCGACGCCGGAGATCGGCAAGAACGCGCGCGCCTACCGCCAACTCGGGCTCGGCTACGCGAACCTCGGCGCGCTCCTGATGGCGCGCGGGCTCCCGTACGACTCCGACGAGGGACGGGCGTATGCAGCGGCGATCACGGGCCTGATGACCGGCCGCGCCTATCGCAAGTCGGCCGAGATCGCGAAGCGGATGGGCCTGTTCGAGGGCTACCAGCCGAACGCGGCCGCGATGATCGGCGTGATCGCGCAGCACCGCGCGGCCGTCGGGAACATCGAGAACCAGGACATCGTCCCCGACG
>JALZOQ010000240.1 GCA_030913835.1 Actinomycetota bacterium
GGCGGTGGAGGCGGTGAGGTCGTCGTCGGAGGCTCGGTCGGAGGCGGCGGCGGCTCGGTCGGAGGCGGCGGCGGCTCGGTTGGCGGGGGAGGCGGAGGGGCCTCGGACGTCGACGGAGCCCGCGTCGTCGTCGTCGCCGTGGACGAGCTGTAGGTCGGCGGCGTGTAGCTGTAGCCGTAGTGTCCGCGGGTGAAGTCCCCGTAGACGGGGTAGTTGCGCGGCAAGGCGAAGGACAGGGCAGGCAGGCGCCAGGTCGCCTTCGCCATGAACAGGCGCCAGATCGTCGCCGGGAAGTTTCCGCCCGCGACCGCGACGCCGTGCACGTTCAGCATCGGCACCTCGCCGCGCGTGTACCCCACCCACACCGTTGTCTGCAGGTTCGGCGTATACCCGGCGAACCAGCCGTCCGCGTGGTCGGAAGTCGTCCCGGTCTTGCCGGCCGCAGGCCGCCCGATGCTCGCGCCGACGCCGGTGCCGGCCTGGATGTTCGCCTGGAGGATTCGCGTCACCTCGTAGGCCACGCCGTCCGAGAGCACGCGGTTGCGCTGCGGATTACCCCATTGGGCTCCCTCGTTCAGCTTGCCGCCGGGGAAGACCACCTTCGTGATCGCCATCGGCTTCGAGTAGATGCCGCCGGCCGCGAGGGTCGCGTAGGCGGACGCCATATCGAGTGGGGAGATCTCGAGCGAGCCGAGTCCGATCGAGGCGACCGGCTTGAGGCTCGCGGTCACGCCGAGGCGGTTGGCCATCTCGGCCACCTTGTCCGGGCCCACGTCAAGCGTCAGCTGCGCGTAGACCGTGTTGTCCGATCGGAGCGTGGCGGACTCGACCGAGATCGAGCCGGAGTAGGAGTGGTCGTAGGTCGTCACGTCCCAGGGCGGGATGCACCAGGGCAGCGCGTCGCAGTGGAACGGCGCCGAGGTGTAGTAGGTCGAGGACGGATTCATCCCCTGCTCGATCGCAGCGGCGAGCACGAAGGTCTTGAACGTCGAGCCGGTCTGCCGCTGGGCCTGCGAGGCGAGGTTGAACTGATTGCCCTTCTTGCCGGGCGTCACCGCGGTCATCGCCCGGATCGCGCCGGTACTCGGATCGATCGAGACGACCGCGGCCGCCGGATCGGTCGAATAGGGCAGGGTCTCACGGATCGCCGCCTGGGCCGCCTTCTGCATCCTGGGATCGACCGTCGTGTAGACGCGAAGCCCGCCCGAACGGACCGTCTGCGCGCCGTATTCCTTCTGCAGCTGCTCCCGGACGTACGAAAAGAAGTACGGCTCGCGAATGCGCGTGTAGAGCCGCCCGGCTTTGAGGTGCAGCCGCCGGTCCGCGACGACCTTCGCGTAGCGCTCCGGCGTGATCTTGCGCATGGCGAGTAGCGCGCGCAGGACCTCGTCGCGACGGTTGAGCGCCGTCGCCGGCCGCTGGAACGGGTCGTAGGTCGACGGCGCCTGCGTAAGGCCGGCGATCAGCGCCGACTGGGCCAGGGTCAACCGGCGCGCCGGGACCGAGAAGTACGTCTGGGCCGCCGCCTCGATCCCGTAGGCGTGGTTGCCGTAGTAGACCTGGTTCATGTAGCTGGTCAGGATCCGCTGCTTCGACCACGACCGGGACAACTTCACGGCCAGGCAGGCCTCCTTGAGCTTGCGCTGGATCGTCCGCTCGCGGGAGACCGGGTAGAGGTTGCGGACGAGCTGCTGCGGGATCGTCGAGCCGCCCTGCACGACCTTTCCGGCGCTCACGTCCTCGTAGAGCGCGCGCGCGATGCCGACCGCGTCGACGCCGCCGTGCTCGTAGTAGCGCCGGTCCTCGATCGCGACCGTTGCCCGCGACATCCACGGACTGATCTTCGAGCGGGGGACGGGCTCGCGGTTCCGCTCGGCGGGGATCGAGCCGAGCAGCGAGCCGTCGCGCGCGTAGACGAACGTGTTCGCGCCGATCTCGACCGGACGCAGACTCGCCAGGTCGCAGTTCTGACGGACGGCGACCGCGCCTCCCAGACCGCCGACCGCGAGCGCAATCCCAGCGGTGACCAGCAGGACCGTGGCAATCGCTCCGACGCGGCGCTTGCGGCGCGCACGGCCACGGTGGCGCTTGCGCGCGCGACGCGAGGGAACGATCGGCTCGTCGTCGGGGCGGCCGCGCCAGGGG
>JALZOQ010000264.1 GCA_030913835.1 Actinomycetota bacterium
CGTCGGCGATGTAAAGGTCGCCGCCGCGGCGGTCGAAAGAGAAGCGCCACGGGTTCCGCAGGCCGTAGCCGACGATTTGGACGACCGGCCGCTTCGTGTTCACGTTGATCCGCAGCAGCTTCCCGAGGCGGTTGCTCAGGTTCTGCGCGCGGTTGCCGGGATCGCCGCCGGCACCGCCGTCGCCCATGCCCACGTAGAGCCAGCCGTCCGGGCCGAACTGGACTTGCCCGCCGTTGTGGTTCTCGTACGGCTGGTCGACGAACAGGAGCTGCCTTCCGCTCCTAGCCGCGACGCCGTTCCGCGAGCGTAGCTCGACGACTCGCGTGTCGCCCTTCAGGTCGGTGTAGTTCACGTACAGCTTGTGGTTCTTCGCGTAGTTGGGGTGGAACGCGACCGACAGGAGTCCCTGCGCGCCGCCGCTTCTCACCTTCGAGCGGATGTCGAGGAAGGCGCGCGCGCGCAGCTTCCCGTTCGTGGCAACGCGGATCCGGCCGGGCTGCTCGACCACGTAGACGGTGTTCGGCTGGCTCTTCGTGGCGGCCAGGTAGACCGGCGAGTCGAGGCCCGAGAGGAAGGGCCGCAGGCTCAGCCCAGAGCGGTCCCGCGCAGCGCCCGAGATCGGCACCGCGAGCAGTGCGCCCAGGCCCAGCAGGCAGAGCATCCGGAGACCCCGCATCGACCGGAGCGTAATCACGCGAGCATTCGCGGGTGTAAAGAGTCAAGCCGAGGTGCTACCGACTAGCGGACCGGTAAGGGAGCGCAGACGCGCCCGCGGGGAACCCGCGCGCGCTCAGGCGGCGCCGCAAGCGTCGCCTTAGCTCTTGAGGAGGGCGCGCCGCAGCTCGTCCTCCTTGCCGGGCTGGAGAATCGCGAGCACCTGGTCGCCCTCCTGCAGCTCGGTCGAGCCGACGGCGATCTCCGACTGGCCGTTCCGCATCACCGAGATCAAACGCGACCCTTCCGGCAGCGGCAGCCTCTCGACCTTCTTGCCCGCCGACGGCGCGCCCTTGGGAATCTGGACCTCGACGATCTCGAGGTTCTCCTTGCGCAGCTCGAGCAGGTGGATCAGATCGTGCTCGGGTACTTCGTGCTCGACGAGACCGAGGATGTTCGAGACCGCGCAGACGGTCTGCTGGATCCCGAGCAGGTCGAAGTGCGACTGGTTGCGGGGGTCGTTCACGCGCGCGACGACCTTCTCCACGCCGTACTTGTCGCGCGCAAGCTGGCAGATGACCATGTTGTCCTCGTCGTCGCCGGTGAGGGCGAGCACGAGATCCGGAGGCCGGCCGATCCCCGCGCGCTCGAGCACGTACAGCTCGGTCGCGTCCCCGTTCATGACCTGGTGCTCGAACTCCTCCTCGAGCCGCTCGAACCGGTCGCGGCGCTGCTCGATCAGCGTCACCTCATGGCTCTTGCGCAGCAGGGAGCGCATCACGCTCGCTCCGACCTTCCCGCCGCCTGCGATCAGGACGTACATCAGTGGGTCACCTGCGCGGACTCGCGTGGGATCTCGCAGGAGCGCACGGCTTCGGTGAGCGCGTCGATCGCGGTCTTCGTGGGACAGACCGTGCGGAGGCCGCGACCGTTATAGAACTCAGCGCGGGCCGGGTCGAGCACGCGGACGACCACGCACTGGATGTCGAAGCGCTTTTGGGCCACCTGGCCGATCACGATGTTCGAGTTGTCGCCGTCGGTCGCGACGACAACCGCGTCCGCCTCCTCGATCCCGGCTTTGCGCAGGATCTCGATGTCCATGCCGTGGCCGACGACGAACCCGCCGGCCCAGTGCTCGCCGAGCCGTGCCAGCGCCTCGTCCTTCTCGTCGATCGCGGTCACGTCCCACTCCTCGCTCGCGAGCTGGAGCGCAACCGACGAACCGACCCTGCCGCAACCCACAACGATTGCCTTCACCCGCCCAGCCTAGCTCCAACCAGTAGTCCTAGAGCTTCCACTCCCCGGACTGCTGGACGAGCTCGCCGTCGCAGTGGAGCTCGCCGCCGTCCCGCAGGTCCTTGACGATGTCCCAGTGGATCAAGGAGTCGTTCGAGCCGCCGAGGGGTGGGAAGCCCTTGCCGAGCGCGAGGTGGACGGTGCCGTAGATCTTCTCGTCGAAGAGCGTGTTCCTCATGTGCCGCGTGATGCCGGGGTTGCAGCCGATGCCGAGCTCGCCGAGGCGGCGCGCGCCCTCGTCGGTGTCGAGCGTCTCGATCAGGAAGGCCTCGTTCCTCGTCGCCGACGCCTCGACGACCTTTCCGCCCTCGAAGCGGAAGCGGATCCCCTCGATCTGGCGGCCGGCCAGAACCGCCGGGAACTCCGTAAACGAGATCGTGCCCTCGGCAGAGTCCTCGACCGGCGAGTAGAAGACCTCGCCGCCCGGCATGTTCGAGCCGCCCGCGTCGACCCGTCCCTCGCGGCCGGCGAGGCTCAGCCTCAGATCTGTCTCGGCGCCCACGATTCGCACCTCCTCGGCGCGGTCGAAGCGCTCCTTGATCCGCTCCATCTTCCGGCCCTCCTCGTCCCAGTCGAGCAGGACGGCCCCGTAGAGGAAGTCCTCGAACTGCTGCAGGCTCATCTCGGCCTCCTGGGCGAGCGCGGGGGTCGGGTACTGGCAGCCGACCCAGGGCACCTCGCCCGAGATAATGCGCTCGTTCGCCGGTCGCCCCGCCTCCTGCATCAGCTGGATCCGGTCGGCCGGGATCGCCGAGGACTCGCGCGTGTTCTCGGGGGCCACGATCACCATCACCGCGTCGAGGGTGTCCCATGTGTGCCGCTCGATCGACGGAAGCTCCTTCAGCAGCTCCTCAGGCGCCTCCTGGGCCCAGGCCAGGGG
>JALZOQ010000275.1 GCA_030913835.1 Actinomycetota bacterium
GCTCACCGTCGATGAGGTCGAGCAGGATCTCCTCGGTGCCCTCAGGCGCGTCGCCCGCTTTGCGCACGCCCGCGAGCACGCGCCAGCCGGAGCGAGCCAGGCGCCGAGCCGTCGCCTCGCCGATGCCCGACGAAGCCCCGGTGACCAGCACAGCTCTCAAAGTTTGTGGCTCTGAGCCACGAACTCAGTCGAGGAGCGCTGCTGCCACCGTCGCGCGGTGCACGGAGCCGTGGCCGCCGAACGCCTGGATCCACATGGCGCGCTTGTAGTACGTGTGCAGCACGTGCTCCCAGCTGAAGCCGATCCCGCCGTGCACCTGGATCGAGCGCTCGCACGCGGCGACCGCAGCGTCGGCCGCGTAGCTCTTCGCCGCCGCGACCGCGACCGGAGCCTGCTCGTCCGCCTGGTCGACCGTCCACGCCGCCCAGTAGGCGAGCGAGCGAGCGAGCTCCGTCTCGACGTACGTGTCGACGAGCCTGTGCGAGACGGCCTGGTAGACCCCGATCGGCCGGCCGAACTGCTCGCGGGACTTCGCATACTCGACGGCGAGCTCGAGCGCCTTCGCGGCGATTCCCACCGCCTCGAGCGCGAGCGTCGCGAGCTGCTCTTCGCGCGGCCGGTCGGCGTCGAAGAACGACTCGCCCTGGCCGGCGCGCCCGAGCTCCTCGAACAGCACCGCCTGGTCGAGGAACCCCAGCTCGCTGCCGAGCTCCTCGCGCGTCCACGGGGCGCCGCCGTTCGCGAGCGCGTCGCGGGCCTCGCGCCGCAGCAGCTCCTGCTCTTCGGTGAAGGCGAACTGCACTATCGAGACCTCGGGAGACCCAGAACGCGCTCGGCGATGATGTTGCGCAGGACTTCGGAGGTTCCGGCCTCGATCGTGTTGCCGCGGCTGCGCAGCTGCTGGTGGCCCCAGTAGCCGTCGTCTTCGCCTTCGAGCATCTCCATCGCCAGCTTCGTCAGCCGCTGGTTCTGCTCCGACCAGTGCAGCTTCGAAACGGAGCCCTCCGGCCCGGGGATACCGGTCTGCATGAGCTTGGTCAGCGAGCGGTAGTTCGTGAACTTGAGCGCCTGCAGCTCGATCCACTCGGTCGCGACGCGGTCGCGGATCAGCGGGTCGTCGCGCCGCCGCTCCCTCGTCAGCTCGAGCAGCCGGCCGACCTGAGCCTCGAGCGCGCCACCGAGCGCGAAGCCGAGCGTCCCGCGCTCGTGGAGCAACGTCGTCATCGCGACCTGCCAACCGCCGCCGATCTCGCCGAGCAGGTTCTCGCGCAGGACCTCGACGTCCGACAGGAAGATCTCGTTGAACTCCGCCTCGCCGGTGATCTGGCGGAGGGGCCGCACCTCGACGCCGGGCGCCTTCATGTCGACGATCAGGTAAGTCAGGCCAGCGTGCTTCTCGGAGTCGGGATCGCTGCGACCGAGCAGGATGCAGAAGTCGGCTATGTGCGCGAAGGACGACCAGACCTTCTGGCCGCTGACGACGAACTTGTCGTCCTGCACGTCGATGCGGGTCCGAACGCCCGCGAGGTCGGACCCCGCCCCAGGCTCGGAGAACCCTTGGCACCAGATCTCCTCGGCGCTGAGGATCTTGGCGAGGTGGCGCGACTTCTGCTCCTCCGTCCCGTGCGCCATGATCGTCGGCCCCGCCATTCCGAGCCCGATCACACCCAGGTGCGACGGCGCCTGGACTCGCGCCATCTCCTCGAGCACGATCGCCTGGTGACTGTAGGGCGCCCCGTGGCCGCCGTACTCCTCCGGCCAAGTCAGCCCCACATAGCCCGCGTCGTAGAGCTTCCGGCTCCACTCGCGTCCCGGCTCGGCGGGCAGGTTCGCGGCCAGCCAGTCGCGCAGCTTCGTCCGGAAGGCTGCTTCGTCCGGGCTGTCGCGCAGATCCACGTGCCTATTGAATCAGCGTCCCGACGCTGAGTCACCTCGGAGTGCCATGCAAGTGCTCGAGGCGCGGGCGACCAGGCGTCCGTCCATGTCCTCCACATCGCACTCCGCGAGGCCAACCGTGCGGCCCCGGCTGACGACGCGGCCCTTCGCGACGAGCCGCCCGGTCCAGAAGGGTCGGAGGAAGTTGATCTTAAGCTCGAGCGTCGTGAACGACTCGCCTTCCTCGAGCGTGGAGAAGAACGCCATGCCCATCGCGCCGTCGACGAGGTCGCAGAGGATTCCGCCGTGCAGAGTGCCCATCGGGTTCTCGTGCCGCGCGGTGGCTTCCAACGCCATCACGGCCTCGCCGCCACCGGCGCTCTCGAGCTCCATGCCGATCAGTTCCGCGACGGGCGGCGGCAGCTTCACAGCCGGATTACCGATCGGATCACGTCGCCTGCCTTCAGCTCCTCGAACGCCCGGTCGACGTCCTCCAACGCAATCGTCTTCGTGACCATTCCGGCCAGGTCGAGACGGCCGTCGAGCGCGAGCTGCAGGAGGCGCGGGAAGTCCTCGGCTGGCATGTGGTCGCCCCCGTGGGATACCAGGACGCGCGCCCGCCGGTCGAACAGCTGCTCGAGGCCGATCGCCACTTCGCTGCCCGGCTGCGGGAGCCCGATGTAGACGAGCGTGCCGGCATGGCCGAGCATCGAGAGGCCTTGGTGAACAGTCTCGGGCCGGCCGACAACGTCGAACACGAAGTCGAGCCGCTCGCCGGGGCCTGTGTGCGTC
>JALZOQ010000295.1 GCA_030913835.1 Actinomycetota bacterium
TCCCCGCGCGGAACGCCGCCGAGCGCCAGTACGCGCGGCTCGAGGAGGGCCTGTCGCCGCGCGAGATCTACGCGGAGCTCGCGCGCCCGCGCGAGGTCGTCGGTTGAGCTCCGGCACTCCCACCGAACAGGAGCTCCGCGAAGCGCTGGAGAAGATCAAGGTCTCCGACGTCCTCGTGGAGACCATGCAAGGGCTTGCGTCGCTCGGCTATCACCGCCTGAGCCCTGAGACTCGCGAACTCGAGCAGACGAGGCTTGCGATCGAGGCGCTGAAGGCGATCAGCGGCGTCCTCGAGGGCGTCGTCCCCGCCGAGGTGACGCGCGACTTCAGCCAGGTCGTCGCGAACCTGCAGCTCGCCTACGCGTCGGCTGTCGCCGAGAAGCCCGCCGGGTAGCCGACGCCCGTCTGCGGTCGCTTGTGGTAGAAAACCCCGCCGCGCCGAGCCGTTCGGCGCTGACTTTGTGCGGGGAGGCCAAGGGATGCTGGTAGCAGGATTCTTCAACGACCACGCAGTGGCCTTCGCGCTCGTCTGCGGCGCCGTGGCCGTGGTCTACGGGCTCTACCTGACCTACTGGATCCTCCAGCAGCCGGCGGGCACGGAGCGGATGCAGGAGATTGCGCGCGCCGTCCAGGAGGGCGCCGCCGCGTACCTCAAGCGCCAGTACCGGACGATCGCGGCCGTGTCGATCGTGCCGTTCCTGCTCCTCGGCCTCTACAACAAGCTCGGCTGGGGCGCCGCTTTCGGCTTCATGGTCGGCGCGGTTCTGTCGGCCGCCGCCGGCTTCATCGGGATGAACGTCGCCGTGCGCTCCAACGTTCGCACCGCGGAGGCGGCCAAGAGCGGCTTGAAGCCCGCGCTCAACGTGGCGTTCCGCGCCGGCTCGGTCACCGGCTTGCTCGTCGTCGGCCTCGGCCTGCTCGGCGTCGCCGGCTACTACGGCTTCCTCACCCAGGTGCTCGACAACTCGTCCGACTCGGCGGTGAAGGATCTCGTCGGGCTCGCCTTCGGCGGCTCGCTGATCTCCGTCTTCGCGCGACTCGGCGGCGGCATCTTCACGAAAGCGGCCGATGTCGGGGCCGACCTGGTCGGGAAGATCGAGGCCGGGATCCCCGAGGACGATCCCCGTAACCCCGCTGTGATCGCGGACAACGTGGGCGACAACGTCGGCGACTGCGCCGGGATGGCGGCCGACCTCTTCGAGACCTACGCCGTCACGGCTGTTGCGGTGATGCTGCTCGGCTCGACGCGCTTCCCCGCAGGTGACTTGGTGCTCTACCCGCTCGCGCTGGGAGGCATCTCGATCCTCGCCTCCGTGATCGGGACGTTCTTCGCGCGCGTGGGCCGCAAGGGCAACATCATGAACGCGCTCTACAAGGCCGTGATCGTGGCCACGGTTCTGTCAGCGATCGGCTTCATCCCGGTCACGCTGGCGTTCGACGCAGGCAAGTTCAGCTTCTCCGACCTCTACCTCTCGGCCCTGGTGGGCCTCGTCGTGACGTTCCTGCTCGTCGCGATCACCGAGTTCTATACGGGCAGCCGCTGGAACCCCGTCAAGTCGATCTCGAAAGCCTCGCAGACCGGCCATGCGACGAACATCATCGAGGGGCTCGCGCAGGGCATGCAGGCGACTGCGGCGCCGGTGATCGTGATCGCCGCTGGGATCCTCCTCGCGCACCATTTTGCCGGCCTGTACGGGATCGGCGTCGCCGTGATGGCGCAGCTCTCCATGACCGGCCTGATCGTCGCCCTCGACGCCTACGGCCCGGTGACCGACAACGCAGGCGGCATCGCGGAGATGGCCGGGCTCGACGAGTCGGTGCGGGCGATCACCGATCCGCTGGACGCGGTTGGGAACACGACGAAGGCGGTCACGAAGGGCTACGCAATCGGGTCGGCCGCGCTCGCCGCGCTCGTCCTCTTCGACTCCTACACCACCGGCCTCCAGGACGAAGGGCTGCAGACGACCTTCCTGCTCAACGACGCCTGGGTGATCGCCGGGCTGCTCATCGGCGGACTGATGCCATTCCTCTTTGCCTCGCTCGCGATGACGGCGGTCGGGCGCGTCGGCGGCGAGGTCGTTCAGGAGGTGCGCCGTCAGTTCCGCGAGCACCCGGGAATCATGGAGCGCACGGAACGGCCGGACTACTCGCGGGCGGTCGACATCGTGACCGGGTCGGCGATCAAGGCGATGCTGCTCCCGGCCCTGATCCCGATCGCGTTCCCGATCATCGTCGGGATCATCAGCCCGAAGATGCTGGGAGGCCTGCTGATCGGCACGATCGTGACCGGCCTCTTCCTCGCGATCGCGATGACCGCCGGCGGCGGCGCGTGGGACAACGCGAAGAAGCTGATCGAGGACGGCGCCTACGGCGGCAAGGGCTCGGAGGCCCACGCGGCGTCGGTCACGGGCGACACCGTCGGCGATCCCTACAAGGACACCGCAGGCCCCGCGATCAACCCGATGATCAAGATCGCGAACATCGTCGCGATCCTGATCATCCCGGTCATCGTCTCGATCCACGGCTAGCCGGCACGGCGCACCGCGGGCCGATGCGCGATCGCGCTGGTAGGCGCAGCAACAGGTATCCGAGGGGATATCTTTGAAAGGCTTTGCAACTCTTCCGAATCCGGCTACAGTTGCCCGGCTCCGGAACGACATCCGGGGACCGTTCGCGGATGACGCGGGGCTTTGACGCCTCGCGCGACCTCCTGTGAGCGGTACTGCAAGAACGAGGGGAGAACTAGGTGAATCGAGTACCGCACGTTCGTGTCGCGCTGCTCGCTGCGCTCCTGTGCCTCACATTCGGGATCGCCGGCTCCGCCGGCGCTTCCTCGAGCGGCAACGGGATCGATCCTGCTCTCGCGAAGCAACTTCGCGACGAGGCCCGTGGATCGGTCACGATCAGCGAGAAGAAGGCGACCAAGTCCGCCGGGTTCATCCGCGCGGGTGCAAACGGCGACCTCCGGCCGAGCGACAAGTCAGGGTCGCCGTCGGAGAAGGCCAACGGCTTTCTCAAGAAGTACGGCGCCCTCGTGGGTGCGACCGGGGAGTCGCAGCTCGTGCAGAAGTCGGCCCGGTCGGATGGACTGGGCGGTACGCAGATCCGGTACGAGCAGGTCTACAACGGCGTCCCGGTGTGGGGCGGCCAGCTCGTAGCGCGTCTCGACGCGAGCAACAATCTCACCGCCGTCGCCGGTGTCGCCGTGCCAAACCTGAGCCTTTCGACGTCGCCGCGCCTCACCGCGAGCCAGGCCGGCACGAAGGCCGTTGAGGCCGTCGTCGCCGATCCGCCCGCGAACGAGGAGACGGGCGTCAAGGCGCAGCTGTCGCAGGTGACGCTGAAGGCGGACGCGAAGCTCTACGTCTACAAGCTCGGCCTCGTCAAGGGTGACGACGGCGCCGTGCAGCTCGTCTACCAGGTCGAGGTCACGGACGGCAGCAACGTCCGCGAGTTCGTGTTCGTTTCCGCCTTCACGGGCAAGGTCGTCAACCGCTACTCGGCGATCAACGACGCCCTCTTCCGCCGCCTGTACGAGCAGAACACGGCGAACCAGGTCTGGCAGGAAGGCGATCCCTTCCCGGGGACGCTGAACGGCGACCAGCAGAACATCGTCAACTTCAGCGGCCACTCCTACAACCACTTCTTCAATGCGTTCGGCCGTGATTCCTATGACGCGCTCGGCGCCGAGCTGCGCAGCGTCAACAACGACCCGACGATCAGCTGCCCGAACGCGAACTGGAACGGCTCGACCACGAACTACTGCAACGGCGTCACCTCCGACGACGTCGTCGCGCACGAGTGGGGTCACGCGTACACGGAGTACACGCACAACTTGATCTACCAGTGGCAGCCTGGCGCCCTCAACGAGTCCTACTCGGACATCTGGGGCGAGACGGTCGACCTGCTCAACGGCGTCGGCACCGACACGCCCGGCGGGGTCCGCACCGTGGGAGCCTGTTCGACGCACACGCGCGGGATCCCGGTGCTCGTGATCAACACCCCGACGCCCGGCACGTGTGCGGCGGGAGCGGCTGCGTTCGGTCCTCCGCTGACGATTGCCGGGACGACCGGGGATCTCGTTCTCGGCCTCGACCCTGCTAATGCAGCGGGCACGTCGACAACGGATGCCTGCAGCCCGCTGACGAACGCGGCGGCGGTCAACGGCAACATCGCGCTCGTCGACCGGGGCACGTGCGGGTTCACGGTCAAGGTCAAGAACGCCCAGAACGCGGGAGCGAGAGGCGTCGTCGTCGCCAACACGCTCGGCAGGGGGGCTTTCGGAATGGGCGGCGCCGACGCGACGATCACGATCCCGTCGCTCGGGATCTCCAATGCGCACGGAGACCTCCTCAAGGGGTACCTCGCGGCGGGGTCGTCGAACGTGACTCTGAAGGTCACGGGCGCCGCCTTGCCGCCGGAGGACAGCTATCGGTGGCTGATGGGCGAGGACGCGACTGCGTTCGGCGGTGCGATCCGTGACATGTGGACTCCCACCTGCCTCGGCGACCCGGGCAAGGTGAGCGACGCCGAGTACCACTGCGACCCAAGCGACCAAGGCGGCGTCCACTCGAACTCGGGCGTGCCGAATCACGGCTACGCCCTGCTCGTGGACGGCGGCACCTACAACAGCCAGACCGTCGCGGCGATCGGCCTCATCAAGGCCGCTCACCTGTACTGGCGGGCGCAGAGCGTCTACCAGATGCCGACGACCGACTTCAACGACCACGCCGACGCTCTCGTGACCTCGTGTCAGGACCTGACCGGGCTACCGCTCGCGGGTCTCAGCACGGGTGCTCCCGCTGGGCCGTCGGGTCAGTCGATCACCGCGGCGGACTGCGTCGAGGTGACGGACATGATCGCCGCGGTCGAGCTTCGTACTGAGCCGACGCAGTGCAACTTCCAGCCGGCGCTGAAGCAGAACCCGACCAGCCTCTGCGCGAATCAGAAGAATCCTCCGGTTCACTACGAGGAGGACTTCGAGGACGGGCTGGCGGGGTGGACGCTCACCAACACGGGTGTCTTCGCCGGCTGGCCGGGCACGGACTGGAGGCAGGACACGTCGCTGCCAGGCGGCCGCGCAGGCTCGGCGGCCTTCGGCGAGAACCTCCAGCAGGGCAACTGCGACGGCGGGGCAGGTGACGTCTCGGGCGTCATGCGGCTGCAGAGCCCGTCCATCCAACTGCCGGGGGCGGCCATCCTCAGCCCGCGGCTGACGTTCGAGCACTACTTCGCCACGGAGCAAGGCTGGGACGGCGGCAACGTGAAGAT
>JALZOQ010000347.1 GCA_030913835.1 Actinomycetota bacterium
GCCCTGGACGATCACCTCGTCGCCGGCGCGGAGCTTGAGGATCTCCGCTTCGTCGGTGATCGGGAACGTGACGGTGTGGTTGGCCATCGGACCTAAAATTCCCGGTCGTAGTCGAGATTGCCCTCGGGATCGATGTGCACCGAGGCGCGCCGCGCGGCCCAGCACTGGTAGTTGACCGCGACGGGGTTGAGGGTCATGTGGGTGTCGGCGTGCTCGATGTGGCACTGGAGCACGGTCACGTCCCCGCCGAGCCCCATCGGGCCGATGCCCGTCTCGTTCAGTAGGCCGTAGAGCTCGTCCTCGAGCTCGGCGACGATCGGGTCGGAGTTCCGTGTTCCGACGGGCCGCGCGATCGCTTCCTTCGCGAGGTACATCGCGTAGTCCGCGGAGCCGCCGATGCCGACGCCGACGATTCCGGGCGGGCACGGCTTGCCGCCGGCGCCGACGATCGACTCGAGCACGAACTCCTTGATCCCCCGCACGCCGTCGGCGGGGATGCACATCTTCAGGAAGCTCATGTTCTCGGAGCCCGAGCCCTTCGGCACGCACTTCACGTCGAGGCCGTCCCAGTCGGGGATGAACTCCCAGTGCACGATCGGGAGGCGGTAGCCGGTGTTCGGGCCCGTGTTTTCGCGCGTGATCGTGTGCACCGCGTTCGAGCGCAGGGGATGCTCGATCGTCGCGCGCTCGGTGCCGGCCTTCAGCGAGGCGTAGATCCGCGCCGGATGCAGCGGGAAGTGCTCGCCGACGCGGCAGGTGTAGACAGCGATCCCGGTGTCCTGGCAGACGAGGTTCTTCTCGCTGTCCGCGATGTTGACGTTGCGGTGGATCGTCTCGAGGACGCGGATGCCGGTCACGGACGTCTCGCGCTTGCGCGCCGCGTCGAGCGCGTCGCGGAGGTCCTGCGGGATGTCCTTCAGGGCCCAGACATAGAGGTGCGCGGCGGCGTCTTCCACCGCGAAGGCCAGGTCGGTTGTGGTCAGTCCGGTGGTCATTTGCTCCCTCTTCGTGTGGCCCGGTTCGCGTGCCTCATGCTCTCGCTTTCGTTGCTGCGGCTTTGCCCGCCCGCCGTCCGAAAACGACGCACTCGAGCAGGGAATTTCCCATCATCCGGTTGCAACCGTGCGTGCCGCCCGCGATCTCGCCGCAGGCGTAGAGCCCGTCAAGGGTCGTCTGGGCTTCGGCGTCGATCACGAGCCCACCGTTCTGGTAATGGAGGACAGGGTAGGTCAGGATCTTCTCGCGCAGCGGGTCGATGCCCCCGGCGCGGTAGCGGCGGAGCATGTACGGCAGCGACACCTCGGCGTCGGCCTGCGGGATCCGCGTCGTGTCGAGCCAGACCGCCGGACGGCCGTCTTCGGTCTGGACACCGCGTCCTTCCTCGACCTCCTTGAAGATTGCCGCCGAGACCTCGTCGCGCGGGCCGAGCGGGTCGGTGAACTCCTCGCCCTCGGCGTTCAGGAGCGTGGCGCCGTAGGCGCGCGTCGTCTCGGGAATCGAGTAGCCCTGCATGTTGGCCGGCCAGGCGCCGCCGTTCGGGTGGTACTGGAGCGCGTCGAGATCGCGCGCCCCCGCTCCCGCCTCGAGCGCCATCCGTGTGACCTCGCCCGTGGCCCCGGGATGGTTGGTCGAGAGCTCGCCGCGTTGCTTGGCCTCGGCGAAGCAGCGGCCGCCGGCCGAGAGGACGACCGTCGTCGCATCGAGCACGACGGGCCCGTCGGTGGTCTTGCAGGTCGCGCGCCAGCCCGCCGGGATGCGATCGAGCGCCGCGAGCGGATGATGCGGGAGTGCGGTGCCGGAGGACGCCTCGTACGCGTCGCGCAGCGCTTTCGTGATCGCGTGGCCGGTCCGGTCGCCGACCTGAAGCAGCCGGTGCCGGGAGGCGCCGCCGCAGCGCGCGAGCCGGTAGCCGCCGTTTTCGCGCGTGAACTCGACGCCGAGCGCCTCGAGCCAGTGGATCGCGTCGGGCGCCGACGACGTGAGGATCTCGACCAGGCTCGGATCGGCCGTCTCGTGCGAACTCCGCATCACGTCCTCGGCGTGTTGCTCGGGCGAGTCGTCCTCGCCAAAGGCGGCCTGGATCCCGCCCTGCGCCTTGGCCGAGTTGCACGACTGCAGCG
>JALZOQ010000354.1 GCA_030913835.1 Actinomycetota bacterium
TCGTCCAGCTCTGCCGCGCTCGTGATCTGGACGACGTTGCCGGCGTTTTCGTCCAGGGCCCGGCGGAAGGCGTCGATCTGGGCGCCGACGACGTCGCGCGCGGTCTCCGGAGAGTCCGCGGCGTAGACGGGACAAACCTGCACCGAGACCTTCCCGGCGCGAAGCTGCGGCAGCCACGCGCTGCCGAACGGGTTGTCCTCTTCGGCCCGGACGACGAGCTCGAGGAGGAGGTCGTTGTGCGCGTCGACGATCAGCGGCGGCGGCGGCGCACGTAGCTGAGCCCGGTGCCGAGCAACGTGAGCGTGAGCCCGAGGCCGCTGCGCCCCGCGCTGACCTTTGCCCCTCGCGGTCCGGCGCTGAGGCCGAGGCCGCGCTTGCCCACGTTGAGCGTGAGGCCGGGCGCGAGCTTCTTCCGGCGCTGGAAGCGCCAGTGCCTGAGGGGTCCGCCCACGTCGGAGCCAGGCTCGCACGGTTCCGGACCATGCGCAAGGCGGTCCTGGCTACCCCGACGCGGGAGCAGGTCCGGAGCGCGCGAGCCGGGCGAAGAAGATCCAGGCGAGGGCGCCCCCAACGACGTAGCCGATCGTGCTCGCTACTGCAGCCCCGGAAGCTCCATGGCGAGGAATCAGCACGACCGCTGCGCCCGCGGTCACGACCATGCCGGCGATCGCCACCATGAGGCTGAGGCGCGGTCGCCCTCGTCGCACGGACAGGTAGACGACGAGGATCGAGACCGGCGCGTACGCGACGATTCCGGGCAGGAGGAACGCCAGCGGCCGCGCGGAGTGGCGGAAGTCGTCCCCGAAGAGCACCGGAATGAGGAACGGCGCGGCGAGCCCGACGACCACGGCGACGGCGGCCGTGTAAGCGAGTCCACGCAGCGCCGAGCGCGCGATCAGCCGTCGTGCGCCCTGCTCGTCGCCGCGCACCGCCAAGGCGGTGATCGACGTGGCGATCGCCGCGGCTACGAGCCAGATCGCCTCGGCCGCCTGCATCGAGATCGAGTAGATGCCGACCGCGCCGATCCCGCGATAGCGATCGAGGATGAAGAGCTCGACGCGGTAGCTGATCAGGTTCACGACCTGGACCGCGCCCATCGTGATCGCCAGTCGCGCGAGGGCGACGTCGAGCAGCTCGTCGAGGCCGATCGGACTCCAGACACGGCGCGTCGCGACGAGGGCGAAGGCCGCGGTGACGGCGTGCGCGAGCGTCCAGGCGATGAGCGCGCCGCGGACCCCACCGTCGTATGCGACGACCAGCGCGAGCATGCCCACGAGCGTGAGGAGCGGCGGCAGCGCCTGGATCCAGTTCCAGAGCCGCACCTCGCCGAGCCCGAGCAGCACCCCCGACACGGATTGCCAGATCACATTCGGGACGAGCGCGACCGCCCCGATCGCCGCGAGCTCGACGCCGATCCCGCGCTGCAAGTTCCCCCACCCGGCGATCACCGCCCCACCCGCGACGCCGAGCAGCAAGGCGAGCGCGAACGCCCGGTGGACAAGCCGGCGCAGATCCAGTCCCCGGTCCCGCATGTGGTGCGTGACGGCAAGGCCGAGCTGCCCGAAGAGCCGCGACAGGATCGTGACGCTCAAGACGACGAGCACGAACTGCCCGCGCCCGCCGGGGGCGAGGAAGCGGCTCTGCACGATCACGAGCACGAGGGCGATCGGCGTCGAGAGCCCGCGGAAGACGAGCGTCTCGAGGATGTTGCGCGAGACGCGGCGCGCTGCCCTGGCCTCCTCGTCCCGCGGCAGGTTCGGGGAGACCGGCGGTGCGCCGTCGACCGCCGGAGACGGGCGGGCTGCGTTCGTCAAGCGCTTAGCGCGGGGTGCTTTCGCGGCACTGCGAGCAGCTCAGCCGCCGGAGAGCTCGGCGCTGACGCCCCGCTCGGCGAGCGACGCCTGGGCCGCCGCGAGCCGCGCCAGGGGGACGCGGTACGGCGAGCAGCTCACGTAGTCGAGCCCGAGCGCGTGGCAGAACGCGACGCTCTTGGGCTCTCCTCCATGCTCGCCGCAGATGCCGAGCTTGAGCTCGGGCTTCGCGGCGCGGCCGCGCTCGACCGCGATTCGCATCAGGTCACCGACGCCCGACTCGTCGAGGATCTCGAACGGATTCCGCTCGATCACGTCGTCCTCGAGGTAGAAGGTCAGGAACTTCCCCTCGGCGTCGTCGCGCGAGAAGCCCATCGCGGTCTGCGTCAGGTCGTTCGTGCCGAAGGAGAAGAAGTCGGCGTGCTCGGCGATCTCGTCGGCGCGGATGCACGCGCGCGGAAGCTCGATCATCGTCCCGCACAGGTACTCGACCTCGTCGGCTTCCTCCGCGGCCGTCTGGACGGTCAGAGTGCGTAGCCGCTTGAGCTCCTCGGCGAACCCGACGAGCGGGTGCATGATCTCGACGAGCGGCGCGGCCCCGGTGCGCTGCTCGACGGCGGCGGCGGCGCGGATGATCGCGCGCACCTGCATCTCGTAGATCTCCGGGTACTGCAGCCCGAGCCGGCAGCCGCGGGTGCCGAGCATCGGGTTCGACTCGGTCAGCGAGCGGATCCGCTGCCGCATCTCGTCGGACGTCGCCTCCTCGATCGGCGGGAGAAACTCGTGCAGCGGCGGGTCGAGCAGCCGGATCGTCACCGGCAGACCGGCCATCGCCTCGAAGATGCCCTCGAAGTCGCTCTGCTGCATGGGCAGGAGGCGGTCGAGCGCGGCCCGCCGGCCTCCTTCGTCGCGCGCCATGATCATCTCGCGGACGACCGGGAGCCGCTCGTCGGTCATGAACATGTGCTCGGTGCGGCAGAGACCGATCCCCTCCGCGCCGAACTCGCGCGCCTTCGCGGCGTCCTCGGGCGTGTCGGCGTTCGCGCGCACCTTCAGGCGGCGGATCTCGTCGGCCCACTCGAGGATCGTCTCGAAGTCCTCGTTGATCTGCGGCGGGACGAGCGGGACCGGGCCGATCATCACGCGCCCAGCCGTGCCGTCGATCGTGATCGTGTCGCCCTCGCGCACCTCGTGATCGCCGATCCGCGCGGTCTTCGCCTCGACGTCGAGTGTCAGGTCTTCGCAACCTGCGACGCACGGCTTGCCCATCCCGCGCGCGACGACTGCCGCATGGGACGTCATGCCGCCGTGGGCAGTCAGGATTCCCTGCGCTTGGATGAGCCCGTGGATGTCGTCGGGGGTCGTCTCCCAGCGGACGAGGATCACGCTCTCCCCAGCGAGGCCACGCTCCTCGGCGGTGTCAGCGTCGAACACGACCGCGCCGGACGCCGCGCCCGGCGAAGCGTTCAGTCCCTTCGCGGCGACCTCGAACTGCGCGGTCGGGTCGATCATCGGATGCAGGAGCTGGTCGAGCTGCGCCGGGTCGATTCGCACGACGGCATCCTGGCGCTCGATCAGCCCTTCCCCGGTCATGTCGACCGCGGCCTTCAGCGCGGCAGCCGCCGTCCGCTTCGCACTACGGGTCTGGAGGAGGTACAGCTGCTCGTCCTCGACGGTGAACTCGATGTCCTGCATGTCGCGGTAGTGCGCCTCGAGCCGGCCCATCGTCTCGACCAGCTGGTCGAACGCCTGCGACATCCGCTCCTGCATTGCGGCGAGCGGCTCCGGCGTACGGATGCCGGCGACGACGTCCTCGCCCTGCGCGTTCGCGAGAAACTCGCCGTACAGGCCCGGCTCGCCTGTAGCGGGGTCGCGCGTGAAGCAGACACCGGTCCCGGAGCTCTCGCCCTTGTTGCCGAACACCATCTGGACGACGTTCACCGCCGTGCCGAGCGTGTCCGGGATCTCGTACGTACGCCGGTAGACCTGCGCGCGCGGGGAGTCCCAGGAGTCGAAGACGGCGCGGACGGCGCGGGTCAGCTGCTCGCGCGCGTCCTGCGGGAAGTCGCTGCCGGTGTCGTCGCGATAGGTGCCCTTGAACGTCTCGATCAGGCCGGCGAGATCCTCCTCCGTCAGCTCGACGTCCTGCTTGACTCCCCGCTCGGACTTCAGGTCGGTGAGCGCCTGCTCGAAGCGGTGCCCGTCGATCCCGTCGACGACCTCGCCGTACATCTGGATCAGCCGCCTGTACGAGTCGTTCGCGAAGCGGGGGTTGCCGGTCCGGATCGCGAGGCCGCGCGTCGCCTCGTCGTTCAGGCCCAGGTTGAGGATCGTGTCCATCATCCCTGGCATCGAGACGGCGGCGCCCGACCGGACGGAGACGAGCAGCGGGTCGTCAGGATCGCCGAAGCGCTTTCCGGCCTTCTGCTCGAGTGACGCCACGTGCTCGTCGATCTCGGCGTCGAGGCCGCCGGGGAGCTCCTTGCCGCTCTCCATGTAGGCCCGGCACGCGTCGGTCGTGATCGTGAACCCGGCCGGGACGGGGACGCCCAGTGCGGTCATCTCGGCGAGGCCGATCCCCTTGCCGCCCAGCAGCTCACGCCCACCCCCGGACGGCTCGTCGAAGTCGTAGACGAAACGGGTCGCCGTCGTCGCCATCAGCTCGGCTTACCCTTGCGGTCTGCGAGGAATCGCAATCTGAGAAAAAAGCCGTGCAAGGAGGCGCAATCCTAACCGCCTCGCCTCGCACGACCCGCGTGTTCTATGCACACGCGTCTAACCCGGGAAACCCACCTCCCTCCCCGTTGGCTCGACCCTATCGAGGAAAACCGCACGCGTGGGTGACGATTCGTCCACAGGCCGGGTCGCACGGCGAGCAGTGCAGGAGGCTAGGCCCGGCGGCGGCGCGCGCGCCACTCCGCGATCCAGGCGAGCCCGCGCAGGCCGAGCCAGATCGGCGTCAGGAGCACGTAGAAGACGAGGTCCGCGAGCACGAGGATCGTCCACCACAGCACCCAGTACCGGATCGGCACCGAGCCCTTCTCGGCCAGGCTCCGGCTCAGGAGGCCGCGACCTCTGCCTGGCGCTGCTCGACGAGGCGGATGATCCGGTGCGCCGTCTCCTCGATGGACAGGTCGGACACCTCGATCACAGGGCAGCCGAGCCGGCGGTGGATCGCCGCCGCTTCCTCGAGCTCCTCGTAGATCTCGAGCAGCTTCGCGTACTGCTTGTTCTGGCCGCCCATCGCCCGCACCCGCACGCGCCGGATCTCGGCGAGCCGTGCCGCGTCGATCGTAAGCCCGACGATCTTCGCCGGGTCGATCTCGAAAAGCGCGGCGGGAGGGTCGATCCCCTTCACGATCGGAACGTTCGCAGCCTTTCGCCCAAGGTAGCCGAGGTAGATCGACAGCGGCGTCTTCGACGTGCGCGACACCCCGACGAGCACGATGTCGGCCTCGTGTAGGCCGGTGCCGAGGCCGTCGTCGAACTTGACCGCGAACTCGATCGCCTCCATCCGCTTGAAGTACGCGGAGTTGAGCGGCGGCCGCAGGGTCGGCTCCATCCGCGCCGACTGGCCGGACACGCGCCGCACGGCGTCGATCGGGTGGCCGAGCAGGTCGCAGTAGTGGACGCGCCCGCTACGGCAGAGCGCACGCATGTTGTCGCGGAGCGTCTCGGCGACGAGCGTGTAGACCAGGACGGCGGGGCGGCCCTTGGCCCGGTTGACCGCGAGCTGGAGATCGTCGACCGTCTCGACGCGCGGGTGGCGGATCTCCTCGAACTCGAGATCGGGGAACTGCGCCTCGAGCGCGACGACGAGCCGCGCGGCGGTCTCGCCGCTCGAGTCGGAGACGATGTGCAGCTCGACGGGTGGGCTCATTGGTCGGCGCGCACTAGCGCGGAATCTCGGAGAAGTCGCCGAGGAGGCCCAGCGCGTCACGAACTTCGAGCAGGAGCCGGAGCCGGTTCTCCCGCACCGCTGCGTCCTCGGCCATCACCAGCACGTCGTCGAAGAACTGTGCGAGCGGCGGGCCGAGCTCCGCACCGGCGTCCAGCGCCTCCTCGTAGGCGTGCCGGACCAGTGCCTCGCGAATCTCGGGCTCGGCCTTCCCGACTGCCTCGAGCACCGCGCGCTCGGCCGGCTCGGTGAGCAGGGCGGGATCGACGGGACCCGGCTGCGTATCGGCGGCGATCCGGCTCGCCCGTGTGTAGGCCGTGTGGATCGGCCCGAGCCGCTCGTCGGGCAGCGCGGCGAGGGCAAGTGCGAGCTCTGCGACACCCCGAAGCTCGGTGGCGGCGGACTGCCGAGCCGCACGCACGAACTCGACCGGGACGTCGAGGAGTCCCTCGAATCGCTCCTCGACGAAATCGCGGGCCTCGCCGAGGTCCTCGCGCGCAATCGCGAGACCGCCCTCGAGCGCGAGCCGGTCGAGGCCGATCGCCGCGCGGCGGAGGCCGAAGGGATCACGCGACCCCGTCGGCTTATGGCCGAGCGAGAACGCGACGGTCAGGTTGTCGATCCTGTCGGCCGCGGCAAGGATCTTTCCCGCTTCGGTCGCCGGCAGCGGGCCGCCCGCCGCCTCCGGGAGATAGTGCTCTTCGATCGCCGCAGAGACAGCCTCCGGGTAGCCGGCCAGCCGCGCGTATTCCGCCCCGATGTGCCCCTCCAGGTCCGGAAACTCGCGCACGAGCTCCGCGGCCTCGTCGGCCTTCGCAAGCCGCGCCGCTTCGAGCGACGCGTCCCCGCCGCCGAGCCGCTCGACCAGCTTGACCAGGCGCTCGGTCTTGTCGGCGAAGCTCCCGCCGCCGGCGATGAACGTGATCGCGCCGAGCTCCTGCGCGAGGCCGTCGATCCCCTTGGCGACATCCCGCTCGAAGGTGAACGCAGCGTCGTCGAGCCGGTTCTCGAGCACCTGCTCGTTCCCGGCGCGGACCACGTCCGGGTCGCCGCCGTTCGCGACGAATGCGAACCGGTTCCCACCGAGCGGGAAGTAGCGCTGGTGCGCCTGCATCGCCGTCGTGGCGACCCGGGACGGCAGCTGCAGGAAGCGCTCGTCGAAGCGGCCCTCCAGGACGATCGGGCTCTCGACCAGGTAGACGACCTCGCTCAGCACGTCGCCCGGGTCGCTCCACGGCCCGAGCTCGTCGAGCGCGGCGCAGATGTCCCGCCACCGGCAGGCGCGGTCCGGCTCGACGCCGGCCGCCAGGAGCGTCTCGCGATAGGCCTCGGCGCTGGCGATCTCGACCCGGCCGGCCGTGAAGCGATGTCCGTACGAGAACCCGCCCGCCGGGATGTCGCCGACCTCGACCGCGACCGTCTCGCCGTCGAGCTTGGCGCACAGCCAGCGGATCGGGCGTGAGAACCGCAGCCCGTCGCCGTTCCACCACATCGACTTGGCGAAGGCAAGCCCGCGCACGATCTCGGCGAGCCGCGCCGGGAGGACCTCCCGCAGATCCTTGCCGGGCACGACCACGCCCACCGTGCCGTCGCGCTCCTCGAGCTCGTCGACCGCGACTCCCTGGCGGCGCGCAAAGCCCTCGGCCGCCTTGGTCGGCTTGCGGTCGTCGTCGTAGGCGACACTGAGCGGTGGCCCCTTCACCCACTCGTCCGGCGTGCGGTCCGGGAGGTTCGGCACGAGGACGCCTAGCCGTCGCGGCCCGAGATAGAGGTCGCTCGGAGCTGCGTTCAGGTGCCGGCGGCAGAGGTCAGGCAGCTGCACGTTGGCCTCGTCGCAAGCCGACGCGGGCAGCTCCTCGCAGCCGATCTCAAACAGCAGCGTGGGCATCGGCCTCCGCCGACTCGGTGTCGGACTCCGGCGGGTTCTCCTGCTCCAGCCACATCTGCGCGACAGCACGGGCGAGGTTCCGAACCCGTCCGATGTACGCGGCGCGCTCGGTCACCGAGATCGCTCCACGCGCGTCGAGCAGGTTGAACGTGTGCGACGCCTTCAGCACCTGGTCGTACGCCGGCAGTGGCAGCCCACGCGCGAGCAGCTGTCCGGCCTCAGCTTCGTAATCCTCGAAGTGCCGCGTGAGCAGGTCGATCGATGCGGCCTCGAAATTGTAGACCGAGAACTCGCGCTCGCCCTCGCGGAAGAGCTCCTCCCACGTCACGCCCGGCGACCACTCCAGCTCGAAGACCGTTCGCTTCCCCTGTAGCACCATCGCGATGCGGTCGAGGCCGTACGTGATCTCGGCCGGCACGAGCTCGACGTCGAAGCCCCCGAGCTGCTGGAAATACGTGAACTGGGTGATCTCCATGCCGTCGATCCAGATCTCCCAGCCGAGCCCCCACGCGCCGAGTGTCGGCGCCTCCCAATCGTCCTCGACCAGGCGCACGTCGTGGCGGCGCAGATCGATTCCGATCCGATCGAGCGACGCGAAGTACACGTCCATGACGTCCGACGGCGAGGGCTTGAGCACGACCTGATACTGATAAAAGTGCTGGAAACGAAAGGGATTCTCACCGTAGCGGCCGTCCGAAGGCCGCATGGACGGCTCGATGTAGCCGGTCTGCCACGGTTTGGGGCCGAGACAGCGCAGGAAGGTGGCGGGATTCATCGTTCCGGCGCCGACCTCGGTGTGGTGCGGCTGCAGGAGCACGCACCCGTAGTCGCCCCAGAAGGACTGAAGCCCGGAGAGCATGTCCTGGTACGTGCGCCCTTGGGTCATCGAAGGC
>JALZOQ010000356.1 GCA_030913835.1 Actinomycetota bacterium
ATGCTGCTCCGCGCGAGGACGAGCTACGAGATCGGCGGGCTCGGTGCAGCGGCGCGGCGCCAGGCGAAAAAACTCGTTCGGCGCCTCGGCGCCTGAGCGGCTTCGCGCTGGTCGGTGGCTAGATTGATCGTGGCATGACGCAGAACGAAGACGATTTCCGACCGGGGGTCAACGTAGCCGGGTACCTGACCGCGGAGTCCGGCGTCGGCGAAGCGGCTCGGAGGACGATGGCTGCGGTGCGCTCCGCCGGCGTCCCGTTCTCGACCCTCAACTACATCGAAGGCAGCCCCAGCCGCCAGCAGGCGCCAGCGGGCGAGCTTTCCAAGACCGGGCTCGACTACGCAATGAATGTCGTCTGCGTGAACGCGAACGAGCTTCCAGGTTTCGCTCTGCACGTCGGCCCCGGGTTCTTCACCGGCCGGTACACCGCCGTCGTCTGGTGGTGGGAGATGCCGGTCTTCCCGCGGGCGTTTCACGGGGCGTTCGCGCTCGTCGACGAAATCTGGGTCGGCAGCGAGTACGTCGCGCATCCGATCGCGAAGGAGACGGCAAAACCCGTTCTCGTACTGCCGCTTCCGATCGATATACCCCAGACTTCGCGTCTCGGACGCAGCGACCTCGGGCTGCCCGATGACTTCCTGTTCGTGTTCTCGTTCGACTTCTTCGGCAGCTTTGAACGGAAGAATCCGGTCGCCGTCGTGGAGGCCTTCAAGCAGGCGTTCGCCCCGGGCGAAGGGCCGCAGCTCGTAATCAAGAGTATGAACGGTGAGCGCTGGCCGGACGACCTGAAACGACTTGGCGCCGCGTCGGCCGGGCGAAGGGATATCCGTGTCGTCGACGGCTATTGGTCGCACGAGGAGAAGGACGCGCTGATCGCCGCTTGCGACTGCTACGTGTCGCTGCACAGGGCGGAAGGCTTTGGTCTCGGACTGGCGGAGGCGATGTCGCACGGCAAGCCGGTGATCGCCACGCGGTACTCCGGAAACCTCGAATTCATGGACGACTCTAATAGCTATCTTGTCGGCTACCGGCTCGTCGGCGCGCCGCCTGGATTGCCGCAGTACCCTGCCGACGTGCCTTGGGCCGAGCCGAACGTGCTTGAGGCCGCGGAGCTCATGCGGCGGGTTTACGAGGAACGCGACGAGGCGGGGGAGCGCGGCGCCCGTGCTCGCGACCACATTAGGGAGGCCCACTCCCCCGCACGCGCGGGAGCCTTCATCGCGGAGCGCCTCGAGCAGAGGCTGAACCAGCGAGTGCGCACGACGGCGAACATCCGACGCGGCTGGCTCGAGGCAGTGGTGGGCGACGCGGTGCAGAGAGCCGAGGCGGACCTTGACGCGGCGAACGAGCTCAGGACGGCGGCCACGCGGTTCGGCGCGCCGCTTCGCGGGTTACGGCGCTCGCTCTACCGCGGGCTCTGGCCCTACTTCTTCAGGCACCGTGAGCTCGACGCCGCGATCATTCAGGGGATCCGGGCGCTTCACGCCACGCTGGCCGACCAGGCTCAGCACCTCGAGCAGCTCGAAGCCGAGATACGCGCACGGGAGCCTCGCGGATAGGAGTGACTCGAAGGGTCCGTCAGCGGACGCCCTCGCGGTCGCGGTAGAGGTCGATCACTTCGTCGGGCGGGCCGATCTCGACGACGCGGCCGTCCTCGAGCAGCATCACACGGTCGCAGAAGCGCGAGACGGAGTCGAGATCGTGGCTGACGAAGACGATCGTCTTCCGCGCCTCGCGCATCTCGTCGAAGGTCGCGAAGCACTTGTGCTGGAAGGCCTCGTCGCCGACCGCAAGCACCTCGTCGAGCACCAGGATGTCGAATGGCACTTGGATCGCGATCGAGTACGCGAGCCGGACGATCATCCCCGACGAGTAGTTCTTGAGCTTCTGGTCGACGAATCGTTCGAGCTCCGAAAATGCGATGATCTCGTCGAACCGCGCCGCAAGCTCCCGCTTCGACAGCCCGAGGAGCGTCGCGGTGATCCGGACGTTGTCACGGCCGCTCAACTCGAGGTTGAACCCGACGCCGAGCTCGATGAAGGGCGACAGCTTGCCGTTGATCCGGACTTCGCCCGCATCCGCACGATAGATCCCAGCGAGGATCTTGAGCAGCGTGCTCTTTCCGCTGCCATTCGCGCCGATCACGCCGAAGAACTCCCCGGCTTCGATCGCGAGCGAGACGTCGCGGAGCGCCTCGTTGCGCTCGTAGGTTGCCCGGCGGAACGGGTGCAGAAAGACCTCCTTGAACATCGTCCGCTGCTCGTGGGGGATCCAGAACGTCTTCGCGACGCCTGCCGCCTCGACTGCAAGACCGCTCAAAATCAAATCCGTTCGGCGAACTTCGGCGCCTCGCGGCGGAAGAGCGCGAAGCCGACGACGAGCGTGGCCACGGCGATGGCGATCGGGATCAAGCGCGCCTCGGAGCCGCCGAGGGCGCTCGCGATCGTCTCGTTCGGGTTCGTCGCGCCGATCATCACCGCGCGCACGTCCTGCATCACCTGGACGAGCGGGTTCAGGTACGCGAGCTTCAGCGCCCAGATCGGAAGGATCCCGATCGGGTACATGATCGGCGAGGCGAAGACGAGCAGCTGAGTCCCGAGCTCCCAGATCTGCGCGATGTCGCGGAAGCGCACGTACAGGGTGGAGAGGATCAGGCCGAGCCCGAGCACGAACACGTACAGCTCGAGGAAGAGTGGTATGAGCGCGAACCATCGGAGGCTCGGCGTTACGTGGCTCGCAATCACGAAAACGATCACGGCGACGAGGTTGATGCAGAAAGTGATCCCGGCCGTCAGCGTCGCCGACACGGGGATCACGAGCGGGGGGAACGCGAGCTTGCGGAGGATCGTCGACCCCTTCACGATCGACGGGAACGTCAGTCCGGTCGCGTCGACGAAGAACGTGTAGAGCACGATTCCGGTCAGCAGATACAGGGGGTAGCGATCGAAACCGACGCCAAGCCTGAAGATGCGGCCGAACACGAGCCAGAGCACGCCAAAGTACGAAAGCGGCTTGACGATCGACCAGACGTAGCCCATCGCCGAGTCGGCGTACTTGAGCTTGAACTCGATCCCCGCGATCACGCGTAGGACACGAAGCTGATGCGCGACGCGGTCGCGCCAAGCGGGTTGCGGCGCGGCGTAGTAGGTCGCGCTCATCCGGTCGGCAAGGTTAGCGGAGCGGGTCCGTGCTAACGGTCGAGGAACTCGCGCGCCCAGAGCTCGAGCCCGAGCGCGCGCCAGAGCTCGAAGCCGGCCTCGAGCTCCCCTCTTCGGTGCCGCTCGAGACGCGCCCGCGCGGCCGCCGCGTCGACGAAGCCGCGCTCGGCGAACGCCCGTGAGGCGAAGACGTCGGCGGCGAGCTCGCCGAGACGGCCGCGGAGCCAACGCCGCTCGGGTGTCACGAAGCCGAGCTTGTCGACGCGGTCGCGGACGACGGGAGGGAGGAGGTCGCCGAGCGCGCGCCTGAGCACGGCCTTCGTCCGCCCCCGTTCGATCAGCTCAGACGAGTCGAGCGAGAACAGGAACTCCACGAGCCGGAAGTCGAGGAACGGCACGCGCGCCTCGAGCGAGTGCGCCATCGAATTGCGGTCCTCGTAGTGGAGCAGCTCCGGCAGCCCGCGGCGCGTGAGGATCAGGTGCAGCTGCCGGCGCAGCCGGTCGTCGTATGGCGCGCC
This sequence comes from Actinomycetota bacterium, assembly GCA_030913835.1. GTDB lineage: Bacteria > Actinomycetota > Thermoleophilia > Gaiellales > Gaiellaceae > UBA5186. Next base: position 3,677 of record JALZOQ010000356.1, read on the forward strand.
GTTCGCCTCCGCCGTCATCGGCACTCCGCGCAGGTCCGCGCCGAGCAGCGACGAGCCGCCCCGCGCCCGCCCGCGTGCGAGCCAGCGCAGGCG
>JALZOQ010000368.1 GCA_030913835.1 Actinomycetota bacterium
GTCCGAGGGTCTGACCCTGGAGTTCGAGCCGCCCGACCTCGACGCCTTTCCGCTGCTCGCCCTCGCGCGCGACGCCGGCGAACGGGGCGGCACGTATCCATGCGCGTTCAACGCCGCGAACGAGGTAGCCGTCGCCGCGTTCCTCGACGAGCGCCTGCCGTTCCTCGGGATCGCGGATGTCGTCGCCGAAGCGCTGGCGGGCGTGGACGGCGCGCCTGCGCGAGACCTGGACGAGCTGGTCGAGGCCGACACGCAGGCCCGTGCGCTCGCGGAGCGAAAGCTCGTCGCCGCATGAATCTCGTCATCGCCATACTCGGGCTCGAGCTGCTGGTCGTCGTGCACGAGGCGGGCCACTTCTTCACCGCGAAGGCGGTCGGGATGAAGCCGCAGCGCTTCTACGTTGGGTTCCCGCCCGCCCTGGCCAAGTTCCACTGGCGGGGGGTCGAGTACGGGCTCGGGGCGATTCCCCTGGGCGGATTCGTCTCTCTGCCGGGCATGCAGCGGCCGGCGCCGACCGACGCCGAGATGTACTTCGGCGCGGCCCTGCGCGAGGCGCCCGAATTGACGCCGACGGCCCAGGCGATCCGACACGCCCTGGAGCGTGGAGAGTTCGAGGAGGCCGCGGCGCTGCTCCCGCGCCTCGAACAGCTCGTCGAGGAAGCCGACCTCCAGGGAGGCCCCGCGCGATCTGCGAAGCGCGGGTTGCGCGAGCTCCGGAACGGGCTCACCGGCGTTCCCTACTGGAGCCTGCCCGCCTGGAAGCGTGTCGCCGTCAGCTTCGCCGGCCCGGCCGTGAATCTCGCCCTCGCCCTTGCCCTGCTGACAACCCTGGCGGTGACCGCGAGTGGCGGCCACCGGATCGGGTTTGCGTTCCACGCGACCGAGTCCGGGGTCACGACGGTCGTCGACGGCGTGCAGCCGGGCTCGCCCGCGGAGAGCCTCGGTCTCCGCCCGGGCGACCGGGTCCTGGGGGTCGACGGACAGCGGATGACGCCGCAGGAGATTCACGACGTGATCACCACGTCGGGAGGGCGCTCGCTCTCGATCGTGGTCGAGCGCGGCGGAAAGCGCCTGACCCTCGGTCCGGTCCGCCCGCGCGCTGTTCCCAAGCTCTCGATCCCGGCCGCTGCGGAGAACTCGGTCCGCGTGAGCTGGGCGGTGCTCGAGGGGACGGCGGTCGGCCTCGCGCACCTCTTCACCGGTCGTAACCGCGACGAGCTCGCCGGGCCGGTCGGAGTCGTGCAGATCTCGTCCACAGCCGCGTCGCAGGGCAGTCAGGAATACCTGTGGCTGCTCGGGCTGATCAGCCTGAGCCTCGGCGCGTTCAACCTCTTGCCGATCCTCCCGCTCGACGGGGGCCACATCCTGCTCTCGTCCATCGAAGGCGTCCGCCGGCGAGCGCTCGGGCGGGCAGTCTACGAGCGGTTCGCAGCACTCGGGATCGCCTTCGTCCTCGTGCTCGCGTTCATCGTCCTGACCAGCGACATCGGCAGGCTCGGAGGGGGCTGACCCGGGGCTACACTGGCCCTGAGATGGCTTCGGAACGGCAGATTCGCGTCGGCGGCGTGGCGATCGGCGGTGGTGCGCCGGTCGCGATCCAGTCGATGACGCTCACGCCGACGCGTGACGTCGAGGCGACGACGGCGCAGATCGCGGCGCTGGCCTCCGCCGGCTGCGAGCTCGTCCGCTGCGCCGTTCCGAAGACGGAGGACGCGGAAGCCCTGCGCACGATCGTCCGTCTCTCGCCGCTGCCCGTGATCGCGGACATCCACTTCAACGCCTCGCTCGCGCTCAAGGCGATCGACGCGGGCGTGGCGGCCGTCCGCATCAACCCAGGGAACATCGGCGGCCCGGACAAGGTCGCGCTCGTGGTCGAGGCCGCGCGCCGGGCCGGAATCCCGATGCGGATCGGCGCCAACTCGGGCTCACTGCCGAAGCACCTCGACGAGCTCGCGCAGCGCGACCAGGCTGAAGCGCTCGTAGCCGCTGCGCTGGAAGAGGTCGACCTGCTCGAGAAGCTCGGGTTCCACGAGTTCAAGATCAGCGTCAAGGCGACACACGTCCCGACGATGATTCGCGCCTACCGGATGCTCGCCGCGAAGGTGCCCTATCCACTGCACCTGGGCGTCACGGAGGCCGGGACGCCGTTCGCCGGCTCGATCAAGAGCGCCGTCGGCATGGGCGCCCTGCTGACGGACGGGATCGGCGACACGATCCGCGTCTCCCTGACCGCCGATCCGGTCAAGGAGGTCGAAACCGCCTGGGAGATCCTGAAGGCGCTCGGCCTGCGCGAGCGCGGCCCGGTGATGATCTCGTGCCCCTCGTGCGGGCGGGACAACGTCGGCGTGGAGAAGCTTGCGGTTCGCGTGGAGGAGCGCCTGCGCGCCTATCCGCAGGCGTTCGAGGTCGCCGTGATGGGCTGCGCAGTGAACGGCCCGGGGGAGGCCGGCGACGCGGACTTCGGCATCGCAGGCGGGCGCGACGTCGGCTTCATCTACGCCCACGGCCGCGTGCTCAAGAAGGTCTCCTCGGACATCCTGATCGACGAGCTCTTCCACGAGATCGACCTCTGGATCGGCGGCGGGATGGTTCGGCCGAAGCGCCTCAAGATGGCCAAGCCTGCGGCTCTCGCTATGGCCGAAGCCAGCTTGATCCCGCTGGAGTAGTCTGCCCGGACAACGATGATCGCCCGAGCATCACAGCTCTTCCTGCCGACCCTGCGCGACGCGCCCGCCGAGGCGGAGGCCGCGAGCCACAAGCTGCTCGTGCGCGGCGGCTTCATCCGCCAGGTCAGCGCTGGAATCTGGACGTTCACGCCGCTCGGCTGGCTCGTCCACCGCAAGATCGAGCAGATCATCCGCGAGGAGCTAACGGCGATCGGCGCGCAGGAATGGTTCGCGTCGGTGCTCACGCCCGTCGAGCTCTGGCAGGCGACGGGGCGGGACAAGATCCCGGTGATCATCCACGTCACCGACCGCCAGGGCCGCGAGTTCGTCCTGCCGATGACGCACGAGGAGACATTCACGTTCCACGCACGCGAGCTCCAGAGCTACCGCCAGCTGCCACAGGCCTGGTACCACTTCCAGACGAAGATGCGCGACGAACCGCGGGCGCAGGGCGGATTGATCCGGTTGCGCGAGTTCGTGATGAAGGACTCCTACTCGTTCGATCGCGACGAGGCCGGGCTCGACGAGAACTTCGAGAAGCATCGGGGCGCGTACAAGCGCATTTTCGAGCGGATGGGGCTCGAAACGTACGACGCCGAGGCCGAGTCGGGAATCATGGGCGGCAGCGAGTCGGTGGACTTCCTCGCGCCCGCGGGCTCGGGCCAGAACACGCTCGTAACGTGCGAGAACGGCGATTTCGCCGCGGACCTCGAGGTCGCGCGCTCGATCCCGCGCGCGCCCGAGTTTCCCGAGCGGCTGGATGCCCCCGAGGAGATCGAGACGCCTGGCGCAACGACGATCGACGATCTGGCCAAGCTCCTCTCCGTCGATCCTGCCGCCACGTCGAAGGCGATGCCGGTCGTGACGAACGACGGCACGCTCGTGCTCGCCCTGCTGCGCGGCGACGACCGGCTCGAGGAGATGAAGATGCTCGCCGCCCTCGGCTCGAACTACCGGCCCGCGACCGAGGACGAGATCCGTGCGGCGTTCGGAGCCGACCCGGGCTCGCTCGGGCCGATCGGCTTCGACGGCGAGGTCGTCGCGGACGAGGCGCTGCGCGAGGGGCAGTTCGTCGCGGGCGCGAACCGCACAGGCCGGCACCTGCGCGG
>JALZOQ010000396.1 GCA_030913835.1 Actinomycetota bacterium
GATGACGACCGTCCGCCCTTCGAGAGACGGCGACTCGAAGACGTGCGCGACCGTCGCGCGGATCCCGTGGAAGACGCCGCGTGCCGTTCCGACCCCCGACTCGCCTGCTCCCCCTGCAGCCTTCGTCCGGCCGTAGACGAACGAGCAGCGCTCCGAGATCACGTCCATGTCCGCAGGCGTCGTGTTCATGTCGCAGGCCGTCCGGTACGTGCCGCCGAGCGACTGCACGAGCTCGCCGTACCGGCGCAAGAGCTCGGTCCGCTCCTGCCCGGTCGGCAGCTCCGGTACGGCCAGAACCGCCTTGCCGCCGCCGCGCGGCACGTCGACGACGGCCATCTTCCGAGTCATCGCGGAGGCGAGTCGCATCCCGTCCGCGAGCGCATCGGCAGGCGTCGCATAGACGCGCATCCGCGTACCGCCGCCTGCAGGGCCGAGGGCGGTCGAATGGATGCAGACGAACATCCACGTGTCGCTCGGGCGGTCGTACCGGACAACAACCTGCTCCCCGTCCCACTCCTCGATCAGGCGCTCGATCGGCTCCACCGGGAGGAGCCTAGCCACACCGCGACGGGCCGTTCGCCGAGATTCGCCGGTGAAGGACTAAGTGGGCGCGAGCACGCGCAGTCCTGCTGTAGTCGCGGCTTCCGCGAGCCGGCGGTCGTAGGTGATGAACGGGCCGAGCGCCTCGCCGAGGTCAAGCGCGGACGCGAGCTGGATGGCATCCAGCGACCGGAGCGTCGGCGGGGGCAGGTCGCTCGCTTTCGCGGCGGTCGCCGCGTCGAGAGGGCGGAGATCTATGCGTGCGAGGATCTGCTCCGCGATCGTGACGCTCTCGGGCCGACCGAGCCGGCTGGCGAAACGGCGGAGCTCGATGCTAGTAACGATGCTCGAGGTCCATTCCGGTCGTGACTGCATGAACCGGTTGAGGGGCTGGCTCTCCGCTTCGGCCACGACCAGCTTCGCCAGCGCCGACGTGTCCAGGTAGACGAGCGACCCCTCGCTCAGATTCGATCCTCGCGAAGCTCGTCGAGCACGTCGATCGTGGGGGGCAAGGCGGGGTCGTCGAGCGGCGCCGGCAGTTCGCGCGAGTCCGTGAGTCGAGGGATCAACCTGCCCTCGGCGATCAGGCGACCGCGCACGTCCGAGTGCTCCGGCAGCGGGGTCAGGCGAGCGACGGGCTGGCCACGCTCTGTCACCTCGAGGGTCTCACCCCTGCGCACGCGCCGGAGATACACGCTGAGGTTCTGCCGGAGTTCCCGGACGCCGACTCGATTCTCCATGTAGCACAACGTAGCACATGACCCTGTGGCGCCAGGCTTCAGCCGCGGACCAGCTGCTGCACGCGCTGATGGGATACGCCGAGGATCTCAGCTGCGTCCCTGAAGCCGACGCCAACCTCGTCGACGAGGGCACGAGCCGCACGAGTAGTCGACGCGCTGGCCTCCGCTCGCCTTTCCTCGGCTCTTCGCCGGTCTGCGCGACTTGCGCGAACAGCGGCCCTCACGCTTGCAGGTAGCCGTACGTCCTCGACGAGTTCCGCCTCGTCTGGCTCGTCCACCCACAGCGCAAGCGCCTCCCGAAGGCGGCGACGGGCCTGATCTAGCGTGCGCCCGTACGTGTGACAGCCGCGCACACTCGGAACGCGCGCGGTCCACGCACCGCTCTCGTCACGCTCGAAAACCGCGTGGTACCGCCGCTTCACCGAAGCCACTTTCTCCCGAGACACGGCTCGAGATCCCGTTCGATTGCCCGCAGCGTTCCCGGCGGGAGATCTTGACCGGCGTGCACCGGCACCGTCGTCTGACACCGTCCGCATCTGATCCTTACGTGTGAGCCGCGGCGGCGAACCTCCTCGCATCCGAGGCGACGAAGGCGCTGAAGCAGCTTGCTTCCGGTCATTTCCTGGCATCTAAGTGTCTATCGTACTAGACACTTAGGAGTTGGGGGTTGCTTGCCCTGTCGCTCGCATCGCGCCGGCTCCTATGACCGGCCTTCGGGCCCCGAGCCGGGCTCCCATACCCCACGCAGGCATCGAAGCAGCGAAAACGTCACGCGTGTGTGACAAGTTTGTGTCGAGATGCGCCCTCGGACGGAACGCCTCGAACGACTCCCCGAGCAGTACTTCACGGCGCTGCTCGGGCGCGTGCAGGAGGCCGCCGCGCGCGACGGTGAGCCGCTCGTAGATCTCGGGCGCGGGAATCCCGAGGTCGGGCCTCCTGCCCACGTCGCCGAGCGCCTCGCCCAGGCGGCCCGCGACCCCTCTGCGCACGGATACGCGCCGTTCCGTGGGCTCCCCGAGCTGCGGGAGGCGATTGCCGAGCGCTACCGCACCCACTACGGCGTCGAGCTCGACCCCGAGGGGGAGGTTGCGGTCGTCCCGGGCACGAAGTCCGCGATCGTCGAGCTCGCGGTCGTGCTCGCGAACCGCGGGGACACGATCGCGCTCCCCGACCCCGGCTATCCCGACTACTTCTCGGGCGTCGCGCTCGCCGGCGCGAAGCTCGCAACAGTCACCCTCGACGAAGCGAACGACTGGAACACCGACTTCTCGACGCTGCCGCGGAACGACCTGGCTGCGGTCTACCTCAACTTCCCGTCCAACCCGGTCGCGGTCGTCGAGACCCCTGGCTCCTTCCACTACGCAATCCAGCTCGCGGCCGAGACCGGCGCGGCGATCGTCCACGACTTCGCGTACGGCGATCTCGTCTACGACGGCCGGAAGCCCGCCAGCTTCCTCGCCCAGGAAGGCGCGAAGGACGTCGGGGTCGAGATGTTCTCCATGTCCAAGACCTACGGGATGGCCGGCTGGCGGCTCGGGTTCGTCGTCGGCAACGCGGAGATCGTCGAGCGGGTCAACCTGCTCGCCGACCACATCCGCGCCGGGATCTTTCGCGGCGTGCAGGAGGCCGGCATCGCGGCGCTGACCGAGCCGCAGGACTCGGTCGCCGAGCGCGTCAACGCCTACCGCCGCCGCCGCGACCGCGTGCTCGAGGTGATCCCGGACGGGGTCTGCCAGGGGACGTTCTTCGTCTGGTTCCCGCTGCCGGAGGGCTGGACGGCGGAGCGGATCCTCGACGAGCTCCGCGTCGCGGTCGCCCCCGGCGAGGGGTTCGGCTCGCGCGGCGCCGGCTGGGCACGCCTCAGCCTTGCGGTCACCGACGAAACGCTCGACCTCGGGCTCGAGCGCCTGGCCCGCGTGTTCGCCTAGCGATGACGCCTCGCTCCCGCCTCGCCCGGATCGTCGAGTCGCCGTTCTTCACGACCGGGATTCTCGGCGTCATCCTCGCCAACGCGGTCGTCCTGGGCCTGCAGACCTACCCGGACGTCGTGCGCCGCCACGGGGACACGCTCGACCTGCTCAACACCGTCTTCCTCGGGATCTTCGTCGTCGAGCTCGCGCTCCGGATCGCGTCCTACGGGCGCCGGCCGCAAGACTTTTTCCGCTCCGGCTGGAACGTCTTCGACTTCGTCGTGATCGCGATGGCGTTCCTGCCGGGGATCCGCGAGAGCACGACCCTGCTCCGCCTCGCACGGCTGGCGCGCGTCGTTCGCGTCGTGCGGCTGCTGCCGGACCTACGCGTCCTCGTCACCGCCGTCGTCCGCAGCCTCCCGCCCCTCGCCTCGATGATGGTGCTGACGACGCTGATCCTCTTCGTCTACGGGATGGTCGGCTGGGTGATCTTCGGCGACGAGATCCCGCAGGACTGGGGGACGATCGGCGAGGCGATGCTGAGCCTCTTCGTGATGCTCACGCTCGAGGACTTCCCGCGCTACATGGAGCGCGGCATGGAATTCCATCCCTGGTCATGGATCTACTTCGTCAGTTTCGTCATGGTCGCGGCCTTCATCGTCATCAACGTGCTGATCGGGATCGTGCTGAACTCGATGGAGGAGGCGCGGGAGATCGAGCGGCGCCGAGCCCTCGGCGCGGAGATCGACCTCGGCGATACGACGCTCGCGCCCGTTGCCGAGCGAATCGCGATCCTCCGCGCCGCGCTCGACGAGCTCGAGCAAGAGCTAGGGAGAACGGGGCGGGAGAACGACTAGCGCGCCTCGCCGGCGATTCGGAGGCCGAGTCCGACGAGCACGACGCCGACCGCGGCGTCAAGCGCCCGGCGCACGCGCGAGCGGCGCAGAAAGTCGCCGGCGCGCGCGACCGCGGCGCCGTACGCGGCCAGCCACACCAGGGTTAGGCAGCTGAAGACGAGGCCAAGCGCGAGCAGAGCCGCGAAGCTGCCGCCGAACTGGGGCAGGAGGCTCAGGAAGAACACCGCCATCTTCGGGTTCCCGAGGTTGCTCACGAGGCCCTGGCGGAGAGCGACTCGCGCGGTCAGTCCGCTTGGGCCGCCCATGCGCGCCCGCGCGCGCCCGCGCCACGCGGCGACGAGCGACTGCACGCCGAGCCAGACGAGATAGGCGGCGCCGGCGACGCGGATCGCGAGG
>JALZOQ010000408.1 GCA_030913835.1 Actinomycetota bacterium
GAGCAGCCGCGCGCGTTCGAGCAGGCGAAGGATCGGAGCTTTCACGACGCCGAACCGTAGCCTGGGAGCGGCGCCCGCCTGAACGGTCCTCCCAACCACCCCCAAGGGCACCCCCGGTGCCCCTGCAGTCACGCTAGCGCGGAGCAACTGACGTGTCTGTCCCGAATTCGTGTCAAATTCGTGACGGGAGGGCGCGGCCAGCAGGGCAAACGCGATACGGACGCCGAGCGTGCTGCTGCCCTGCGGCGGAGGGGCTGGGAGCTGGGCGGGTCTACACTCTCGGCGTGGCCCAGGCGCCCGCGCTTCCGACCGGCTTCGAGCTTCCGCTCGAGCCGCGGCTACCGAGAATCGGCTCGATCGACGCGGTCGGGCTCGAGGAACGTGCGGCGTCGCTCGCGAAGCGCTCGATCAAGCGCGAGTCGAAGATCTTCGGGCTCGAGCTCGCCATCCGCATGATTGACCTGACCACCCTCGAAGGGTCGGACACGCCCGGCAAGGTCGCGGCACTGTGCTCGAAGGCGCTTCGGCCCGATCCGTCCACGCCGTCAGGTCCCTCGGTCGCTGCGGTTTGCGTCTATCCGAACCTCGTCCCGACCGCGGTTGCGCGCCTCCGCGGGACGCCGGTCAAGGTCGCGTCGGTCGCGACCGCGTTCCCCTCGGGCCAGTCGCCGCTCGAGGCGAAGCTCGACGAGGTGCGCTGGGTCGTGAACGAAGGAGCGGACGAAGTAGACATGGTGATCGACCGCGGGGCCTTCCTCTCTGGCCGCTACGCGAAGGTCTACGACGAGATCGTCCGCGTCAAGGAGGCGTGCGGCGACGCGCACCTGAAAGTGATTCTCGAGACCGGCGAGCTCGGCACCTACGACAACGTCCGCCGAGCGTCGCTGCTCGCGATCGCCGGGGGCGCCGACTTCATCAAGACGTCGAGCGGCAAGCTTCCGGCCGCGGCGACCCTACCGGTGCTGCTTTGCATGCTCGAGGCGATCCGCGACGTCCACGAGGAGACCGGGCGGACGATCGGGATGAAGCCCGCCGGGGGGATCCGCACGGCCAAGGTCGCGCTCCAGAACCTCGTCCTCGTCAACGAGACGCTCGGGCCTGCCTGGCTCACGCCCGACCTGTTCCGGATCGGCGCCTCGACGCTGCTGAACGACCTGCTGATGCAGCTCCGCAAGCAGCGCACCGGCGCGTACCAGAGCCCCGACTACTTCACGATCGACTGACCATGTGGAGAAACCGTCACGAATTCGGCCCGAAGTTGGCACAGACGCGTGCGCTCGTCCGCGGTACCGTCGACCGCGAGGGAGGCGGGAGTTCCTACCCAGGGTGGGGGGACGCGCGCGCGTCAACAGAAAGAAGGCGCCGGTGAGCGAACTCGAGCAGCGCGGCGACGCGGTTCCGGCACCATCCGCCGCGGACTGGACGTACGCGCCGGCGCCGGAATCGCGCGACATCGTTCAGCTTCGCGAGCGCTACGGCCTGTTCATCGGCGGCGAGTGGCTCGAGCCGGCGGAGACCTACACGACGATCTCACCCGCGAACGAGGAGCCGCTCGGCGAGGTGGCCCAGGCCACGCCTGAGGAGGTCGGCAAGGCCGTCGCAGCCGCTCGCGCGGCCTTCGAGAACGGCTGGGCGGCGGCGCCGACCGCGGAGCGCTCGAAGTACCTGTTCCGCATCGCACGGCTCTTGCAAGAGCGCTCGCGCGAGTTCGCGGTGCTCGAGAGCCTGAACGGCGGTAAGCCGATCAAGGAGTCCCGCGACGTCGACCTGCCGCTCGCGGCCGCGCATTTCTTCTACTACGCGGGCTGGGCCGACAAGCTCGAGTACGCCTTCCCGAACCGCCGGCCGCGCCCGGTCGGCGTCGCGGGCCAGATCATCCCGTGGAACTTCCCCCTGCTGATGCTGGCCTGGAAGATCGCGCCCGCGCTCGCGGCGGGCAACACGGTCGTGCTCAAGCCGGCCGAGACGACTCCCCTCACGGCGCTCCTCTTCTGCGACGTCCTGCGCCAGGCCGAGCTACCGCCCGGGGTCGTGAACATCGTCACCGGCGACGGCTCGACCGGTGCAGCGCTGGTGACCGCCGATGTCGACAAGGTCGCGTTCACGGGTTCGACCGAGGTCGGGAAGGCGATCCAGCGCCAGCTGGCCGGCACCGGGAGAAAGCTGACCCTCGAGCTCGGCGGCAAGGCCGCGAACATCGTCTTCGATGACGCCGCCCTCGACCAGTCCGTCGAGGGAATCGTCAACGGGATCTATTTCAACCAGGGCCACGTCTGCTGCGCCGGCTCGCGCCTGCTCGTCCAGGAGTCGATCTACGAGCCGCTCGTCGCCAAGCTGAAGCGCCGCCTCGAAACGCTCCGCGTCGGTGATCCGCTCGACAAGAACACCGATGTCGGGGCGATCAACTCCCGCATGCAGCTCGAGAAGATCCAGGAGCTCGTCGAGGCGGGCAAGGAAGAGGGGGCTGAGATCTACCAGCCGCCGTGCCGCCTCCCCGAGAAGGGCTACTGGTTCGCACCGACAGTCTTCACCAACGTCGCGCAGAGCTATCGGATCGCCCAGGAGGAGATCTTCGGCCCCGTCCTCTCCGTTCTGACGTTTCGGACACCAGAGGAGGCGGTCGAGAAGGCGAACAACACGCCCTACGGCCTCAGCGCCGGCGTCTGGACCGAGAAGGGCTCGCGGATCCTCTGGATGGCGGAGCGGTTGCGGGCCGGCGTCGTCTGGGCCAACACGTTCAACCGCTTCGACCCGACCTCGCCCTTCGGCGGGTACAAGGAGTCGGGCTTCGGGCGCGAGGGCGGCCTGCACGGGCTCGAGCCGTACGTGACTTTCGACGGCGCGGAGCCGTGGGGTGGTTAACCGTGAAGAGTGCTGCGCACTTTCCACGGGGTTGGCTTGTCCCTTCGCTTCGCTCGGGAGATGTGGATGAGTCGGATTCCAGTTAGGAAGACGTACAAGCTCTTCATCGGTGGCGAGTTTCCGCGCTCCGAGTCGGGCCGCACCTACGAGGCGGAGGGGCAGAACGTCGCGCTCGCGTCGCGCAAGGACGTGCGCGACGCGGTCAAGGCCGCCCGTGGAGCGCACGTCAAGTGGGCCGGGATGACCGCCTACAACCGTGGCCAGATCCTCTACCGCCTGGCGGAGATGGTCGAGGCGCGCACGTCGGAGTTCGCCGAGCTGGCTACCGGGAAGAAAGAGGTGGCGCAGGCGGTCGATCGGATCGTCTGGTACGCCGGCTGGGCCGACAAGCTCGCGCAGGTGATCGGGGCGTCGAACCCCGTCGCCGGACCGTACTTCAACTTCACGATCCCGGAGCCGACCGGCGTCGTCGGGGTGCTTTCACCCGACGAGCCGCCTCTACTCGGGATCGTGACGAGGCTTGCTCCCGTGATCGTCGGCGGGAACGCGGCGGTCGTCGTCGCGTCCGAGACCCGCCCGCTCGCTGCGATCGAGCTTGCCGAGGCGCTTGCGACGTCGGACGTCCCGGGTGGCGTCGTCAACATCCTCACCGGCCGCCGCGAGGAGCTCGCTCCGGTGCTCGCTTCGCACATGGACGTGAACGCCATCGACCTCGCGGGCGCGGACGGCCTCGCGCCGGAGCTCGAGCGCGCCGCTGCCGAGAACGTCAAGCGAGTCGTCCACGGGGGTAGCGACCAGAGCCTGTGGGAGATCTCGGCGTTCCTCGAGCTCAAGACCGTGTGGCACCCGATCGGCCAGTAGACGTCGACGCGGAGCTCGACCGGCTCTACGGGCTGCCGCTCGACGAGTTCACGAAGGCGCGGAACGACCTGTCGGCGCGCTTGAAGAAGGCGGGCGCGACGGACGCCGCGGCGGAGGTGAAGGCGCTGCCGAAGCCATCCGTTCCCGCGTGGGCGGTCAACCAGCTCGCACGCACGCGCCAGCGTGAGGTTCGTGCGCTGCTCGTCGCGGCCGAGCGATCGCGCTCGGGCAAGGCC
>JALZOQ010000154.1 GCA_030913835.1 Actinomycetota bacterium
GAGGTGCGCCCGTCTCCGGCTCGACCGGGAGAACGCGGACCTCGGGCCGCAGTGCCTTGACGGCGCTCGCGATCCCGACGGTGAGCCCGCCGCCGCCCCACGGGATCAACACCGTGTCGAAGTCGTCCAAATCGTCGACCAGCTCGAGCCCGATCGTTCCGTTGCCGGCCATCACGAGGTCGTCGTAGACCGGATGGACGAAGACGCCCTCGATGGCGTCGTAGCGGCCCTCCACGATCGCCTGCCACCACTCCTCGAACGGAACCGTCAGCACGCGGCCGCCGAGCCGCTCGATCGCCGCGAGCTTCGTCGCCGGCGCGTGCTCGGGGACGACGATCGTCGCCGGCACGCCCGCCTCGCGTGCGGCCCACGCGACGCCCTGCGCCATGTTCCCCGCGCTCGCGGTGACGACTCCGGCGCGAAGGTCGTCCGGACGCGCCTGCCTGATCGCATTGACGGCGCCTCGGATCTTGAAAGAGCCGATCGGCTGCAGGTTCTCGAGCTTGAGATAGATCTCCGCCGGCGACTCGGGGGCGTCGAGCCGGATGAGCGGCGTCCGCATCGCCGCCGTGGCGATCGTCGACTGGGCGAGCAGGATCTCCTCGAGCGCAATCAGAACTCGACCTCGGTCCCGGCGCCGTCCTCGCGGGCCCGCCGCAAGAGGAACTCGGCGCAGGCCAGATCCTCGACCGCGAGCCCGAGCGACTTGAAGACGGTGAGCTCGTCGGCCGAGCGCCGGCCCTCCGCCGTGCCGGCGAGCACCTCGCCGAGCTCTGCGCGGATGTGCTCGGGCCCGATCGCGCCGTCGCTCGCGGCGAAGAGATAGTCCCCGGACTCGTTGAGCGTCGATTCGCGACGGTCGACGAAGAGGGCCGCAGCCGCGAGGGTCTGCGTATCGAGCTCGCGCGTCGTGGGGATGCTCGAGCCGACAGCGTTGACGTGCGCTCCGCGCTTCAGCCAGTCACGTTGGACGATCGGCTCGTGCGATGTCGTCGTCGTGCAAACGACGTCCGTGTCCCGCAAAGCCTCCTCGGCGCTCGGCGCCACCTCGACTCCTAGCTCCCGTGCGTGCTCGGCGGTGCGGCTCCAGACGACGATCTGCTCCCACTCCTGAAGCGCCCGCATCGCCTCGAGGTGCGCTCTCGCCTGGACTCCCGCGCCGAGAATCGCGAGGCTTCGCGCGCCCGCCCTGGCCAGCGCCCGCGTCGCCACCGCCGAGACCGCTGCGGTGCGGATCGCGGTGATCGCCGATGCGTTGACCATGGCCCGCACCTCGCCCGTCTCGCCGTCGAAGAGCACAACCGCTCCCTGGTGCGCGTCCAGCCCCCGGGCCGGGTTGCCGGGGAAGATGCACACGACTTTCAGGCCGAACGCCGGGGCGCCGGCGCCTCGATGAGCCGGCATCAGCCCCATGAAGCCGTCCGCGTCGGGCGGCCGGACGACGCTCCGCAGCGGCTGGTACAGCTCCCCGCGCGCGAGGGCGACGAGCGTTTCCTCCATGAGCTCGATGCACTCGGGCATCGTCAGGAGCCGCTCCACTTCCGCCTGGCTCAGGACAAGCGTGCTCATCGCGAGCACAGTTCCGCGAGCTCTTGCCGTTCGGATTGATCGAGTCGCAGCTCGAGGGCCGGGAGGACGTCGTGAAGGTGCTCGGGACGCCGCGGGCCGACCACGGCCGCGGTCACGGCGGGATGGGCGAGCACCCACGCGAGGGCGAGAACAGCCGGAGTGACGCGACGCGCCGTCGCTGCGGCGATGAAGCGCTCGATCGCGTCGTAGGTCTCGTCCTGCTCGTATGCGGTGTAGGGGCCCGGCCTGAGCGCCATCCGCGAGCCGGCCGGCGGCGAGGCGCCGCGAGCGTACTTGCCGGTCAGCCAGCCTCCCGCCAGCGGGCTGAACGGTGTGAAGCCCAGCCCGTGCCGCAGGCAGAGCTCGAAGATGCCCTGCTCGGGCTCGCGGTGCAGGAGCGAGTACTCGTTCTGCACCCATTCGAACCGGACGAAGCCTTGCTCGGCGCTCGTCTCGAGCGCGAGCTGGAGCTGGTCCGCACCGATGTTGCTGGCCCCGATCGCGCGGACCTTGCCGGTGCGCACGAGCTCGTCCAGCGCAGCCAGCGTCTCGGCGATCGGGTGCTCGTCGTCCCAGGCGTGCGTGAGGTACATGTCGATGCGGTCGACCCCGAGCCGGTCCAGGCTCGTTTCGATCTGGCGCAGGATCCGCTCGCGCGACAGGCCCCGGTCGCTGCCGTCGTCCATCGGGTTGAACGTCTTGGTGGCCACGAGTGGGCGGTGCCCGTCCCGGCTGGCCAGCCAGCGGCCGATCATCGCCTCGCTGCGCCCGCCTCCGTAGGCGTCGGCCGTGTCGAAGACCCTGATCCCGGCCGCCAGGGCCGCGTCCATCAGCGCGACCGCGGTCTCCTCCGACTCGCCGTGCCCGAACAGGGACGGCGCGGAGCCGATGCCGCCGAAGTTGCCGCAGCCGAGCACGATCCGCGAGACGTCGAGGCCGCTCAGGCCGAGGGCGCGCGTCTCCATCTGACGCAGACGATAATCCGCGGCCGATGGACGAAGCGATTCTGTCGCGCCGTGCCAAGCGTCCGGAGGATGGGTGCGCCGCCCCGGCCTGGTGACGCTTGCCGGCGTCGGCGCGGCTCTCTGGGTCGGCCGCTGGGCGGCGCGGGTCCTGGCTGCCTATGCGGGACGACACTGGACGCGCCGTCCCTGAAACGGGTGATCGTGTCGGCGCGTCGCCGCGGTCGATGAACGGGCTGTGCGTGGCCACTCTGCGGCGGCCGTGATCTTCGTCGGCCTGTGTCTGCTCGCTTCCGGCTGCGGCCAGGGCGCGGCCTCGGCGCATACCTGTTCCGCGACGGATCGCGACTTCATCCAGACCGCGGAGCTGAACATGACCTCGCTCAACGTCTGGGCCGAGGACTACCTCCACGGCTCGGTCAAGCCGAGCGTCGTCGTGAAGCAAGCGCGGAACGCCGCGAAGATGGTCAACGGCACCACCCCCAGCGACCCGTCGCTGGAGAAGACGAAGTATCTGATGAACGCGATGTTCAACGAGTACGCCACCGCGGTGCTCGTCAAGTCGAAGCACCGAGATCCGGGCCGCCACATCTTCCGCGCGTACGGCCTGGCGAACTTCGCCCACGATGTGCTCACCGAGGCCCAGCCCGCGCTCACCCAGCGCGGCTGCGACGTCGGCCCCCTCCTTTAGGGAGGGCATGACGAAACGTCGTCTGTGCCGTCGGGCCGCGCTGCTCGCCCCGAGGCTGTGTCCTCGGTTGCGCCCGTACCCTCCGGGTACGAACGCGCCCTGCGTCCGTGCCTCGGAACGACCATCGCACCCCGACGACGAGCGACGTTCCGCCAAGCCCTCCTAGGAGGCCAGGCTCTACCCTGCAGGGGTGGACACGGCGGCCGTGCTGGCGCGGATCGACACGCACGCGCGCGAGCGCGAGTTGATCGCGTCCGGCGGCGACGTCACATGCCTGGTGTCGGGCGGCGCCGACTCGACGTGTCTG
>JALZOQ010000411.1 GCA_030913835.1 Actinomycetota bacterium
CGTCAGGCTGCCATTGCGGCTGCGGGGGAAGGCGATGAGCGTCCGCGTCGACGACCTCACGTCGGACGTGACGGCGGAATCCGAGCCACACGACACGTCGGGCTCGGACAGCTCGGGCGCGTGGGAGGCCGAAGACCGCTACCGCGAGCTCCGCGACCGGATGGCACGCGACGCCGAGCGCACGCGTGCCGAGGCTTACGATGACTGACTCGCTCTACTCCTCGAGCGCGCCGGTGTTCAAGGTCGACGGCCAGGTCGAGGGGAGCCTCGCGCGCGACCTGCTTCGCCTCGAGGTCGAGGAGACGACGTCGGGCCTGAAGACCCTCGCTGCTCGCTTCCTCGCCGTAGGCCCGCGGGCGGGAGCCGAGACGGAGCAGCTCCTCTACCTGGACGGCGCGGTCCTGGACTTCGGCAAGAACCTCGAGGTTTCACTCGGTCCGCCCGGCAATGAGCGGATCGTGTTCACCGGGGCAGTCTCGGGGCTCGAGGCCCGGTTCGACGACGGGGCCGAGCCCGAGGTCGTGGCGCTCGCCGAGGACAAGCTGATGAAGCTGCGCATGACGCGGCGGTCGAAGACGTACGAGCAGATGACGGACGCGGACATCGCGTCGGCGGTCGCGTCCGAGCACGGTCTCACGCCGAGCACCGGGGCCGACGGCCCGACCTACGACCTCGTCCAGCAGTGGAACCAGAGCGACCTCGCCTTCCTCCGCGAGCGGGCCGAGCTCGTCCAGGCGGAGCTGTGGTGCGAGGGCGAGACGCTCCATTTCAAGACGCGCGGAAACCGCACCGGGACCTCCGTCACGCTCATCCAGGGCAACGAGCTGCTCTCGGTGGAGTGCCGCGCGGATCTTGCGCACCAGCGGACGAAGGTCGTCGTGAGCGGGTACGACGCCTCTGCGCGGGCGACGATCGAGCAGGAATCCGGCGCAGACGCGGTCCAGGCGGAGATCAGCGGCGGCGAGACCGGCCCCGCCGTACTGCAGCGCGCCTTCGGCGACCGCGCGTCGACGCGGGTTCGCGAGACGCCGCTCGTCGACGGCGAGGCGACCGCGTGGGCGAAAGCCGAGATGCTGCGCCGCAGCCGGGGCTTCGTCACGACGGTCGGGACGACGCGTGGCACGCCCGACCTCGTGGTCGGGAGCCGGGTGACGCTCGAACGCGTCGGCCCGCCGTTCAACGGAGAGGGCTACTACGTCACCCGAGTCCGCCACACCTACGACCTCGACCAGGGGCACCGCACGCGCTTCGAGGCGGAGCGGCCCACGGTGAGCCAGTGAGCGCCCGGCGCCCGCAGGACGGCGAAGCACGTCGCCATTTCGGCGTCTACCCCGCGATCGTCACGGACATCGTCGATCCGGACAACCTCGGCCGGATCCAGGTCAAGTTTCCGTGGCTCGGCACCAGGGGTGCGGATGACGTGCGCGCCTGGGCGACCCTGCTCAGCCCCTACGCCGACGACGACCAGGGGCTCGAGATCCTCCCCACCGTTGACACGCAGGTCGTCGTCGCCTTCGAGGCAGGCGAGCTGCGACGCCCGTACATCATCGGGGCGGGCTGGAACGGCGTCGAGACCCTCCCGGAGTCGCCGGCCCAGGCGAACAACAAGCGCCTGCTCAAGAGCCGCTCCGGCAGCCTGCTCGAGTTCGACGACACCGACGGCGCCGCGAAGGTGACGGTGTCCATGAAGACGGGCCACAAGCTCGTGCTCGACGACTCGTCGAAGGAGGTCACGCTGACCCACTCCAACGGCTGCATCGTGAAGATGGACGTCGGCGGGATGATCACGATCCAGGCGAACTCGTCGGTGGACGTGACGGCGCCGACGCTGAACGTCCACGCGGGGACAGCCAACTTCGACGGGCTGATCAACTGCACGACGCTGACCGCTTCGACGTCGGTCGTCTCGCCCTCCTACTCCATCGGTGCGGGGAACGTCTGGTGACCGAGCACCATCCCTGGATCCTCGCTGGCCCGTGGTACCGCTGGCCGCGCCAGCAGCGCGAACTCGAGCTCGCCCCGCGCGCCACGCGGCCGGAGATCCAGAAGTACGACCACTCAAAGCACGTCACCGCGTTCCAGGCCGACCCGCAGCTGTCACTCGCCTGGAACGACGACGACTTCGTCTACCAGACGAGCCCGTTCACCGCGCCCGTCGTGCCGAGCGGCCCGCTCGCCGGCAAGAAGAAGCGTTTCGAGAAGTTCACGCGCTCGAAGACGACCACGCGGAAGCTCTTCCTCGACACGCACAAGCGCTTCTACCTCGTCGTCTGCGAGCTGCATTGCGACGCGCCGGGCTTCCCGCGCGCGCGGCGCGACGACGTCTGCCAGGCGGGCTTCGTCGTCCGCCGCCGCTATGCGACGTACCCGAAGTCGGCGGAGAAGGAGGCCGCGCAGATCCTGAAGCGCATCGGGGCTCTCCAGATCGAGCTCGGCAAGCTCGAGCGCAGACCCTCGGCTGCGCGCACCCTCCGCCGCTGGGAGTCGCTGCCCGCCCCCGGCAAGAACGGCGGATCCAACGGCAAGCACGAGGACCTGACCGCAAACATCGCGAAGGAGCGCCTCGAGCTCCTCAAGTGGGCGAAGAAATCGGGCGCCGGCGAGGCCCACGAGGGGTGGATCGCCTCGGCGCTGAATGCGATCGGCTCCTGGGAGCTGGTCGAAGACGCGCCGCAGGTCCTGCTCGAGCAGACCTACCCGCTGTACCCGCTGATCCCCCACCCCGACGACGAGGATCACGCGGGCCAGCGCGCGACGATCCACTTCGGCGTCGTCCCGACCGGAGCCGCCGACGCCGACGCGCTCGGCGTCGCGCGCTACGACGACGACGCACGCTACGAGATCCGCTGCTTCGTGCGGCGACACCGCGAGCCGTGTCCCCGCACTGCAGAGCCGAACGACTGCAACGGGACGCTGTTCTGGAGCGCCCCGTCCGAGACGTACCGGCTCGCGTCTCACTTCGACCTGACCGGGACGTCGAACCGCCCGGTGACCGTGCAACTGCCGGACTTCACCGACCTCGCGGCCCAGGCTGCGGCCATGCCGGCCGGGAAGGCGAGCCCGGTCAAGATGAAGCAGCCGAACAACTCGGTCCTGAAGTTCGGCACCGACACCGTGCCGCCCCTCGGCGGCTCGGTGGAGTCGGCGGGGCAGATCTGCTCGTTCGCGATCCCGCTCATCACGATCGTGGCCTGGTTCCTCCTGAACCTGTTCCTGCCGATCGTCGTCTTCGTCTTCGGGCTCTGGTTCCTGCTCAAGCTGAAGTTCTGCATCCTTCCGAGCGCGACGATCTCCGCCAGCGTCGCCGCGGAGCTCGAGGCGCTCGGCAAGGCGGGTGCGGGTGTGAACGTCGACCTCGGGATCGGCGTGGCAGGTTTCACCGCCAACGGCCGTACTGTCGGGGGCCTGCACGCCGCGCTGAGCGCCGACCTGGTCGCGCACACGCACGCCGACGCGGAGGGGAAGGCCGAGCTGGAGGGACTCTCGAACGCTCCGCTCATCGACCTCGAGACCGCGCTGACCTCGAAGACCGTGACCGGGCCCGACTTCACGGCGAACGTCGAGTTCGAGGCCCGCGTCGACGCCG
The DNA here is from genome assembly GCA_030913835.1 of Actinomycetota bacterium. Classification (GTDB taxonomy): domain Bacteria; phylum Actinomycetota; class Thermoleophilia; order Gaiellales; family Gaiellaceae; genus UBA5186. Next base: position 3,587 of record JALZOQ010000411.1, read on the forward strand.
ACGCGGCGGTGGTCGTATGAGCTCGCTGGCGCATCTCGGTAGAGGCTGGAGCTATCCCATCGCCGTGGATCCGGAGCGGCACGGGCTCGAATACGTCGCCGGCCCGGAGAAGGTGCGCGAGTCGATCTGGGTCGTGCTTGACACCGAGCCCGGCGAGCGACTGATGCGCCCCTCGTTCGGCTGCGGGCTGCGCCGTTACCTCCACGAGCCGAACACGGTGGCCGTGCGCGCGCTGATCAAGCACGACGTGGAGCGCGCGCTGGTCGCGTGGGAGCCGCGCATCCGGGTCTCCGACGTAAGCGTCACGCCCGGGGACGACCCGGCGCTCGTGAACATCGCGATCGCGTACGTCCAGCTGCGGACGGGCCGGCCCGACAACCTCGTCTACCCGTTCTTCCTCGCCTGATGCCGCTGCCGACCCCGATCCTCGACGACCGCTCCTACCAGCAGCTCCGCGACGAGCTCGTCCGCCGGATCCCGGTGTACGCGCCCGAGTGGACCGACCACAACCCGAGCGATCCCGGGATCGCCCTCGTCGAGCTGTTCGCCTTCCTCGGCGAGAACCTCCTCTTCCGCTTCAACCAGATCCCCGAGACGACCAAGCTCCAGTTCCTGCGGCTCCTCGACGTGCCGCTGCGGCCGGCCAGCGCCGCACAGGGGATGGTCGCGTTCTCGACCAAGCAGCCGACAGGCGTGCTCGTCGAGCAGGAAACGACGGTTCGCGCCGGCAATGTGCCCTTCGAGACGCGCACCGAGACTCGCGCCTGGCCCGTCTCCTTCCAAGCCGTCGGCCGCATCGCTCGAGGTGTGCCGAAGGCCGGCGAGGAGGATCACTTCGCCACGCGCGCGCTGCAGGCGCGGCGCGATCTCGGGATCGGCGATCCGAGGGAGCCGCCGGCGTATTACGCAGCGCAGCTGCTCGACCCGGACCCCAACGCCGCCGAGGCCGAAGCGCTCGACCTGTCCCGCGCGGTCGACCGGATGCTCTGGATCGCGGTCCTCTCCGAGCCGGGCGCCGACTTGGAGGCCCTGCGCGGAGGCATCGTGAACGTCGGCTTTGTTCCCGACGAGGTCGTGCTCTCGATGGCGGACGTGGACGCATGCCCGGGCGAAGGCGACATCCCGAGAGGGCCCTCGGTCGTCTGGCAGGCATCGACGCCGCAGACGGTCGCGGACGAGCCTCGCTACCAAGCGGTCTCGGTCGTCGGCGACACGACGGCCGGCCTCTCGCGACCGGGCGTCGTCCGGCTCCGGCTGCCGAAGGAGCCCGCCGACCTCGGGATGTTCACGCTTCCGGATCCGGACATGGCCGGAACGGGCGACCTGCCTCCGGAGCTCGACGAGAAGCTCGCGCCGCGGATCCTCTTCTGGCTTCGCGTCTTCCGCGAGGACGCCGGCTCCTTCCCGCGGCTGCTGTGGGTCGGCGCGAACGCGACCGAGGTGCGGCAGACCGAAAAGGCGGCGCCCGAATTCCTTGGGACGGGGACCGGCGATGCCCACCAGCACGCGAGGCTCGTGCACACGCCGGTCATCCCGCGCACCGTCGAGCTGGAGGTCGAGGACGCCGACGGCTGGACGAGGTGGACAGAGGTCTCGGACTTCGCCGCGAGCAAGGACGGCGACCGGCACTACACGCTCGACCCCGAGGCGGGGCTCGCCCGCTTCGGCGACGGTATCCGCGGCCTGCCGCCACAGATCGGCCAGCGGATCCGCGCGCGCAGCTACCGCTGGGGCGGCGGTGTCGAGGGGAACGTCGCTGCCAAGGCGATCTCGAAGCTCGACGTCGCGAACGCCAAGGTCTCGAACCCACTCCGGACCGGGGGCGGCGGCGAGACAGAGCCGATCGTCACCGCGCTCGAGCGTGTGCCGGGAGAGCTGCGGCGACACGACCGCGCCGTGACGACCTCCGACTTCCAGGAGCTCGCGCTGGCGACGCCCGGGACGACGCTCGGGCGCGCGGAGTGCCTGCCGCGCTTCCATCCCCGGCGTCCGGACGACGTCGCGGCGGGCGTGGTCAGCGTCGTCGTCTGGCCGCGTGAGGACGCTCGGCATCCCAACGCGCCGGTTCCGGACAGGACGACTCTGCGAACCGTGTGCCGGTGGCTCGATGCCAGGCGACTCGTGACGACCGAGCTCTACGTGCTCCCACCGGCGTATCGGAAGGTGGCGGTCGCGGTGGGGATCCGCACCAAGCCCGGGTTCGGCGTCGAGGCCGTCCGTCGCTGGGTCGAGCTCGTGATCCGGCAGTATCTCGCGCCGTTGCCGCCTTTCGGCCCCTCGGGCGAGGGCTGGCCGCTCGGACGGCGCGTCCACGCGCCGGAGCTCGAGGCGGCGGCGCTTCAAGTCGAGGGCGTCGAGTACCTGGAAGGCCTTCGGGTCGCGGAGAGCAGGGACGGAACGACGTTCACGGAGCGAACGCCGATCGTGCTCGACCCGTACGAGGTGCCGGAGTTGACCGAGATCACCGTCGTCGAAGGCGAGCCGCTCGCGCCCGGGACGGCCCTGACCCCACCGCCGCTCGAGCCTGCGCCCGGCAGCCCTCCGGGGACGCCGCCGCCCGCGCCGGTTCCGATCCCGGCGCCGCTGGAGGAGTGCTAGCGGTGGCACGACCGTTCGCCCTCGTCCGGACTCGCGACCAATGGAGCAGGGC
>JALZOQ010000448.1 GCA_030913835.1 Actinomycetota bacterium
CACGAGTTCGTCGAGCGCTTCGGCGACCGCGTCCGGCTGATTGTGAACCCGCGCGGCGGCAAGGTGGCCGCCCAGAACCGCGCAGTGCGCGAGACGAGCGGCGAGATCCTCGCCTTCTCCGACGCGAACGCGACCTGGGCGCCGGACGCGCTGCGGAAGCTCGTGGCCAGCTTCGCCGACCCGGAGGTGGCCTACGTCTGCGGCCAGCTCGTCCTCGAGGCGGCCGACGGGTCGAACCGCGAAGGCCTCTACTGGCGCTACGAGCTGAAGCAGCGCGAGGCCGAGTCGCGGCTCGGCTCGATCACCGGCGGCAACGGATCGATCTACGCCGTGCGCCGCTCCGACTACGTCGAGGTCGACCCGCGCTTCGGTCACGACCTCGCCTTCCCGTACCTGATGGTGCAGCGCGGGCGGCGCGCGGTCTACGAGCCCGAGGCCGTGGCCTTCGAGAAGCCCTCCCCGGACATCGAGGACGAGTACCGGCGCAAGGTGCGGATGTTCGAGCACTGCTGGCTGACCACGCTCCACGGCCGCATGTTCCGCCACCTCGATCCCGTCTACCTCGCCGAGGTCGTGTCGCACCGCGCGCTCCGCTACGGCAGCGGGATCCTGCACCTGATTCTCCTCGGCACGAGCGCCGCGCTCGCGCGCAACGGAGGCATCTACGCCGTCGCGTTCAGCGGGCAGATCCTGTTCCTCGTCGCCTCGGCGGCGCGTCCGGGCCTGCCGCGCTACTACACGGTCATAACATGGGCGACCGTCGAAGCCCTGGCCAACTACTTGCGAAACGGAGTGCCTGCGGTGTGGGAGAAGGCGCGATGAGCGATTCGGTGGAGTCCTTCGCCTGCCCGCGCGACCACAGCGCTCTCCGCGCCGACGGCGATCGGCTCGCCTGCGCGGAGGGCCACGAGTACCCCCTCGTCGACGGGATCCCGGTCCTCGTCGTCGATGACATCGAGCCGACGCAGCCGGGCTACTGGGCCAAGCCCGAGCAGATCGCCGAGGTGCGCGCGGCCGAGCCGCCGGCGGTCGAGGGGGACGAGGTCGACCCGTACGTGGCCGAGCTGATCATCGGCACACACGGCAACCTCTACCGGGACCTCGCGCACGGGATGTCGCGCTACCCGATCCCGCACTTCCCGCTCCCGCCGGGGAACGGCCAGAGCCTGCTCGACATCGGCTGCAACTGGGGGCGCTGGACGCTCGCGGCCGCGCGGGCCGGGTACAAGCCGATCGGCGTCGACCCGTCGTTCGAGGCGATCGTCGCGGCGCGGCGGATCGCGCGGCAGCTCGGCATCGACGCGAGCTACGCGGTCGCCGACGGGCGGCACCTGCCGTTCGCCGACGCGAGCTTCGACGTCGTCTTCTCCTACGGCGTCCTGCAGCACTTCTCGAAGAGCGACGTCCGCGTCTCGCTCGCCGAGATCGCGCGAGCGGTCAAGCCGGACGGGACGACCTGGGTCCAGATGCCAAACTCGCTCGGCGTGCGCAACGTGTACCAGCTCGCGCGGCGCCGGTTCCGCGAGGGCGACCGTTTCGAGGTGCGCTACTGGTCGCCGCGCGAGCTCAGGAAGACGTGGGGCGAGCTCGTCGGCCCGACGGCGCTGTCGACGGACGGGTTCTTCACGCTGAACCCGCAGACGAGCGATCTCGACTTGCTGCCCGGGCGCTTCCGCACGCTAGTGCGCGTCTCGGAAGCGCTCAAGCGCGCGAGCGAGCGCGTGCCGCTACTGACGAACTTCGCGGACAGCGTCAACGTCCGCGCCACCCGCCGGTAGGGCCATGGACGTCGTCTGCCCCCGCGACCGGGCGCCGCTCGAGCGGGAGGCCGACTCGCTCGCGTGCAGCAACGGCCACGTCTATCCCGTCGTCGACGGGATCCCGGTCCTGCTCGTCGGCGAGGAGGAGCCGACGCACGCGTCCTGCTGGGTCTCGCTGGAACGACGCGACCGCGACGGCGCGGGAGGCGAGGGGGAGATCGAGCCGCTCGTCCAGGAGGTGATCGCCGCGACCTGCGGGAACCTCTACAAGCATCTGATCGGGACGATGGACACGTATCCGATCCCGGTGATCCGGCTGCCCCCTGGTGAGGGTCGTGCGTTTCTCGAAGTCGGCTGCAACTGGGGCCGGTGGTGCGTGTCTGCGTCGCGCCGCGGCTACCGGGCTACAGGCGTCGACCCGTCGCTCGACGCGATCCGCGCGGCGGTCGGGGTCGCCGAGCAGCTCGAGGCCGACGCGGAGTACGTGGTGGGCGATGCGCGGCATCTCCCGTTCCCGGAGGCGAGCTTCGACGTCGTCTTCTCGTACAGCGTCTTCCAGCACTTCACGCGGGAGGACGCGCTGGCCTCGTTCGCCGAGCTCGGGCGGACGCTGAAGCCGGGCGGCCTGGCACTCGTGCAGATGGCGAACGTCTGGGGCGTGCGCAGCCTCTTCAATCAACTGCGCGAGCGCCGTTTCCGCGAGCCGCGGACGATGTTCGACGTTCGCTACTGGTCGCCGCGCGAGCTTGAGGACGCCTTCACGCACGCCGTTGGCCCGACTAGCCTTTCCGTCGACGGCTTCCTGACCCTGAACCCGCAGCCCGCCGACCTGCCGCTCCTGCCGCGGCGCTACCGCGCGCTCGTCCGCGGGTCGGAAGCATTGCGGCGGCTCAGCGGGCGCCTGCCCTTCCTCGTCAACGCCGCCGACAGCGTCTACGTGGCAGCGCGGAAATGAACCGGGCCGCGGACATCGCTGGGTCGGCGCTCGGGCTCGCGCTCGCCTCGCCGGTCCTCGCCGCCGCCGCCGTGGCGATCAAGCTCGAGGACGGAGGGCCGGTCCTCTACCGCCAAACGCGGGTCGGGAAGGACGGCGTCGACTTCGAGCTGCTGAAGCTGCGCACGATGGTCGTGGGCGCCGAGCACCAGGGCGCCGGGCTCGCCGTCGACGCCGGCGACCGCAGGATCACGCGCGTCGGCCGCGTTCTCCGCCGCCTGTCGCTGGACGAGCTGCCGCAGCTCTGGAACGTCGTCCGCGGCGAGATGAGCCTCATCGGGCCCCGGCCGACGCTCCGCTACCAGGTGGAGCGCTACGACGAGCGCCAGCGGCGACGGCTGGACGTCAAGCCGGGGATCACCGGCTGGGCGCAAGTGCACGGCCGGGCCGCGCTCCCGTGGGCCGACCGGATCGAGCTCGACGTCTGGTACGTCGAGCACCGCTCGGCCCTCGTCGACCTGCGCATCCTCGCGCTCACACCCGTGGCTCTGTTCCGTGGCACCTACAAGGGCGCGACCGGCGGCTGGAAGGCCTAGCGAGGACGGAAGACCGCGTTGAACAGCCCGGTACCGCGGAGGCCGGGAGTCAGCTTGCGGCCGGTGACCCGAAACGCCTCGTAGCCGCGTTCCGCCAGCCGTCGCTGGAGCTCGGCCCCGCTCGACTCGGAGACTTCGACGATCAGGAGGGGTCTGAGATCGAGGACGCGGCGCATCCCCGCGACTACGTCGAGCTCGCCGCCTTCGACGTCGATCTTCACGACTGCCGGCTTCAGCCCCGCGGCGTCGACCTCGTCGTCCACGGTCGTCATCCGCACCGGAACGGGCTCCCCCTCGCTGAACCGGCCGGCCTCGAGGCTCGAGAACGACGGATCGGGAGTCGCGGGGACGTGCAGCACGGTCTCCCCGGGCGCCGACCCGGCAGCCGCGGGGACGATCACGACGTTGTCGAGGTCGTTGAGCGCGAGATTCGCCTCGAGC
>JALZOQ010000468.1 GCA_030913835.1 Actinomycetota bacterium
GCGCAGAGGCGACGTTTGCGCACTGCACGTCGCCGTCGACGCATGGGGCGGCGGCGACCGCGGTCTCGACGAGGCCGCGGCCCTTCAGCGCCCGCACCGCGTCGGAAAGCGAGACGGGCAAGGCGCCTCCGGCCACCTGGACGTAGGCGACCCGGAGGCCTGGACCGATTCCGGCGCACACCGGCGCAAGTTGGCTGTGCAGCGAGCAGCAAACGACCGGCGTCCCGGCCAGCGACTCGGCGAGCGGCCCCTCCTCCTCCACGTGGACAACGGCGTACTGCACCGGCGTGTACGGGAGCGCCATCACGTGCGCCTCCAGCTCGGCTCCGAGCTCGAGGCCGCGCGTCAGGTTCGCGTACAGGACGTCGAATCCGCCCGACCCCAACCCGAGCTCCCGGGCCTGGACGTTCACCAACACCTCGTCCCCGACGGCGACGGGACCGGTCAGCCGCGGGTACGCGATGCACGGGGCGCCGTCCACCTCGATTCGCGCCAGACCTTCGACCCGCTCGACGACCGCGCTCACGCGGCCGCGGCGCAGGCTAAGTGTCATCGCGCGCGGCGTCGACCAGCGCGAGCGTGACCTCGACCATCGCGGCAAGATCGGCGGCCGCGATGTGCTCGTCCGGCGTGTGGATCGACATCATCCCGTTCGCGAGGTTGAGACAGGGAATCCCGCGCTCGTTGAAGACGTTCGCGTCGGCGGCTCCGCCGGAGAGGCCGTACGTCGGCGTGTGGCCGCTCCGCTCGAGCGCGGAGGCCGCCAGCCGGACGACCTGGTCGTCGCGCTTGAACCGATACCCGCGGTAGCTCTTCTTGGCCGACGTCTCGACCTCGCAGTCCGCGAGGGTCGCCGCGAACGCGAACGTCTCGAGCATCTCCTGGACCAGATCGGCGAGCTTGCGCTCGTCGTGCGAGCGCGCCTCGGCGTCGAAGCTGCACCACTCGGGAACGATGTTCCCAGCGGTGCCGCCCTGGATCGTCCCGACGTTCGCCGTCGTCTCCTCGTCGACCCGACCAAGACGGAGATCCGCGATCGCCCGCGACGCGGCGGCGATCGCCGAGCGGCCTTCCTCCGGGTACATGCCCGAGTGCGACGCACGCCCGTGGAAGCGCACCTTCAGCGCCTGCGAATACGGCGCGCCGAGGATGATCTCGCCGATCGGCGCGGCCTGGTCGTAGACGTAGCCGACCTGAGCGTGCAGGCGCGTGTGGTCGAATGCCGCCGCGCCCAGCAGGCCGACCTCCTCCTTGGGCGTGAACAGGAGCTCGATTCCTGCGTGAGGGCGGTTCTCGGCCAGCACGCGCCGCGCCGCCTCCAGCATCGACGCCACCGCGGACTTGTCGTCTGCCCCGAGGATCGTCCCGCCGGCGTTCCTGACGATCCCGTTCTCGACCACCGGCTCGAGCGTGCCGTCGGGCGGGACCGTGTCCATGTGCGCGCAGAGGAAGATCGGGACGCCCTCGGCGGTCGGCTCCAGCCGCGCGTACAGGTTGCCGGCTGTCGAGCCCACGACCGCGCCGGCCCCGTCCTCGTCGACGGCTAGCCCCAGGTCGCGGATGTACGCCGCGACGCGGTCAGCGACCTCCCGCTCCTCGCCGGGAGGACTGCGGACGGCGGCAAGCTCGAGGAACAGATCGAGCACCGGTGATTGTGTGGAAACGCTTATTGAATGATCGTACGGGACGAACTAGCGTCCCACGCCCATGCCGTCGCCGGACACGCTCATCCAGGTCGGCCTCCTCGGCGAGGCGATCGACAGCGGCCCCGTCGGAGTGCTCGTCGCAGACGAGAACATGCGCTACATCGCGGCGAACCGGTTCGCGGCCGAGCTTCTCGGCTACACACGGGCGCAGCTGCTCGAGCTCCGCGTGACCGACGTCGCGCCGGCGCCGAGCTCGCCCGAGGAGTACACGCAGATGATCCGCAAGGGCCATCTGACCGGGTCGACCGAGCTAAAGCACGCCGACGGCTCGACGATCACCGCGCGCTACGTCGCCAGCAAGACCACCGTCGCCGGCATGGAGCTGTACGTGTCGGTGCTGCTGCCCGGCTAGCTCGAAACGGCCACGCCGACGCCCGCACGCTCGCGGGCCCGCACGAGCGCGGCACCGACGAACTCGCGGAAGAGCGGCGCCGGCCGGGTCGGCCGCGACTTGAATTCCGGATGGAACTGGCTCGCGACGAACCACGGATGATCCGGGAGCTCGACGATCTCGACGAGCCGGCCTTCCTGGTAGGTGCCCGAGACGACTAGCCCGGCCTCGACGAGCCGCGGGCGGTAGTGGTTGTTCACCTCGTAGCGGTGCCGGTGCCGCTCGTGGATCGTCGCGTCGCCGTACGTCTCCGCGGTGCGCGTGCCAGGCTCGAGCTCGACCGCCTGAGCCCCGAGGCGCATCGTCCCGCCGAGATCCTCGACGCTCTTTTGCTCCGGAAGCAGGTCGATCACCGGATGCGGCGTTTCGGGATCCATCTCCGTCGAGTTGGCGCCCTCGAGCCCAAGGACGTGCCTGGCGAACTCGGACACGGCCACGTGCATCCCGAGGCAGATGCCGAGGTACGGGATCGCGTGCTCGCGGGCGACCCGGCAGGCGAGGATCTTGCCCTCCCAACCGCGGGAGCCGAACCCGCCGGGGACCAGCACGCCGTCGACCTCGTCGAGCACGCTCGCCGCCTCCTCGAGCGACATCCCCTCGGCGTCGAGCCAGCGCACGCGCACGTGGCAGCCCTGGTGCGCGCCTGCGTGCTTGAGCGCCTCGTGCACCGACAGGTACGCGTCCTGGAGCTTCACGTACTTCCCGACGAGCGCGATCTCGACCTCCTCGCGCGCGCCCTTGATGCGCTCTGTCAGCTCGAGCCACTCGCCGAGCTCGGCTTCGCCCTCGGGCAGGCCGAGCTTCTCGCAGACGAGCCGGTCGAGCCCCTGCTCCTGCAGGACAGACGGCACGAGGTAGACGTCCGGGACGTCGGGACTCGCGACCACGGCCGTCGCGTCGACGTCGGCGAAGAGCGCGATCTTCTCGCGGATGTCGCGCCCGAGCTCCTCCTGCGAGCGGCAGACGACGATGTCCGGGTGGATACCGATCCGGCGCAGCTCGTTGACGGAGTGCTGCGTCGGCTTCGTCTTCAGCTCGCCGGCCGCCTCGATGAACGGGACAAGCGTCACGTGCAGATAGAGCACGTTCTCGGAGCCAACCTCGCGCCGAAACTGGCGGATCGCCTCGAGGAACGGCAGCGACTCGATGTCGCCGACGGTGCCGCCGATCTCAGAGATGACGACGTCGACCGGAGTGGCCTCCGCGGTGCGCCTGATGCGCGACTTGATCTCGTTGGTGATGTGCGGGATCACCTGGACGGTCGCGCCGAGAAACTCGCCTTTCCGTTCCTTCCGCAGGACCGTCTCCCAGATCGCGCCAGCCGTGTGGCTCGAGTTCTTCGACAGGTTCTCGTCGACGAAGCGCTCGTAGTGGCCGATGTCGAGGTCGGTCTCGGCGCCGTCCTCGGTCACGAACACCTCGCCGTGCTGGAACGGGCTCATCGTGCCCGGGTCGACGTTGAGGTACGGATCGAACTTCTGCGCCTGCACGGAGAGCCCGCGCGCCTTCAGCAGCCGACCGAGCGAAGCGGCGACGATGCCCTTTCCAAGCGCCGAGACGACGCCCCCGGTGACGAAGACGTACTTGGTGGGGCGTGTCGCAGCTATCGGATTCTCCCCAGCGCGTCGAGCTCACGGAGTCCCGGAGTCCGCTCGATCAGCGAGCCGAGGGATTGCCGTTCGCCGAGGATGGTGAGGCCTGCAAGGGCGCCGATCGCCGCCCACCGGCCTCGTTCCGTGAATCGCTCCACGGAACTCAAGCCTAGCAGCGCGCCGAGCGCGTTCGCGCCTGCGTCACCGAGCATCGCCATCTCGCGAAGATCGTAGGGCGCGAGCAGGACGGCGGTCCCGAGCGGCGCGTCGACGGCGAGGGCGGCGACGACGTACGCCTTCAGCGCCCTCCCAGGGCGCGTGTCGAGCTGGTTCAGCGCGTTCGCTGCGAGCCCGACGAGCAGCGCGCCGGAGAGCTTCCGCGTCGCGAGCAGGCTGACGAGCGGGATCCCGACGAGCTTGAGGACTCCCGTCGTGCCGCCGGAGCGCAGGTGGGCGCGAAAGCCGCGCTCCGGGCCGCTCCAGAGGTCGTCTGCGAGCCCGAGCGCGGCGATCGCGGCGACCGCCGGGTCACGTCGAACCGCGACAGTCCAGCCGGCGAGCGGAAGGCGAGTCCCCCGGAAGTTGACCGCGAGCGGGCCGGCCGCGAGCAGCGCGTCGAGGAGCTGCCGGCCCCGGTGGGCGAAGCCACGCGCGTCACGGCCGGAGGCGCGATGGCGCAGGGA